>DASZZA010000887.1:0-8250 GCA_035545135.1 Lacipirellulaceae bacterium
ATAAAGAGTGTATTGGCGCGCGGCATCGTGGCAGGCGCGCACTGATCATATATCGCCAGATCGTAGGTGCCTGTTTCGGCGTCGCGTTTGTATGCGTCCGTCGTTAGCACGTCGGGCGTCTTGAATTGGATGTTCGCCACCCGGCCCGCACGCTGCGTCGCCAATGCGATTTGAAGGGCAACGTTTCCTGGCGTGACGACCAGCACGCGGCCCGGCTTGGCATCGCCGAGCGCGGCATAGCCGACGTCGTCCAAGGCCAACACGTCGCGCCTGTTCGGCGTATCCAGTTCGTATTTTAAGTGAGCGGTCAGCTTTCCCGGTGGAGCATTGGCGAGCGGAAATACCACGCCGCTCGCTTCTCCCGCCGGCACCTCGACTTCCTTCGCGTCGAGAAAGGAACCATCCAATTCGATTTCTACGGTCGCCTTTTGACGTGTTTCGGTATAGTTCGCAACCTGCACAAACGCCTGCTTCTCCTCCAGCTTCGACTCGCCGCGTCGTGTCGAAAAGTTCGAAATCGCCAGGTTCTTCGCGTCGAATGTTCCGATGGGGACGTAGTACGGCGTCAGATTGCCGAGCGAAAAACCCTTTACATCGTCGAAGCGACCGTCGCTGAAAATGTAGAGTGTCGCCGGCTGCGGCTCGACGACGTCGATGTCGCGGTCGCCTTCCCGCAGCGGGATGCGGCTCGGGTTGGCGAGCCCGTCGGCCAATTCCAGGGCGCCGTGAAGATCGGTGCTGCGATTCGTGGGCTCGATTGTCTCCAATCGCTCCCGCAGCAGCCGGCGGTTATCAGTGAATTCCTGCACCACTTGCGGCGTATCGGCAAAGCTGATGATCATGGCCGTCATGCCAGACGACATCTGGTCAATCATGCCGGCTACGAGCTTCTTCGCTTCTGCAAGCCGATTCTTGGCGTCTTTCACATCCGTGGCCGACATGCTGGCTGAGTTATCGATCAAGAAGATAAAGCGGTCGCCGGCCAGCTTCGTTCCTTGCCAACCGGGCCGCAGCAGTGCGAACATCGCTAACGCAATCAGCAACAGCTGCAAGAAAAGCAGCAAATTCTGCCGCAACCGTTGCCACAAACTGTTAACGTGTAAGTCCTCGATCGATTTTTTCCAAAGATAGGTGCTGGGCACTTCGAGCGGTTGGCGCCTGAGTTTCAAAAAATAAAGCGCAACGATCGCCGGCGGCACGAGCGCGACGAGCGCCCATTGCCAGCCGGACAACGTATTGCGAAAGAATTCGAACATGAATCAAGTCAAGAGCTGATAGTCGAGAGTCAAGAGCCAGAGGACAGCGTTAGGGCTTTTTATGTAATGGTGTCGAACGAAGGCCGCTAAGCATGCGAGCCAATTCTTCAGATTCTCGATATAAATAAGCGAATGATTCCCGTGGTGTGAAGACCTGACGGTTTGAGATCACTAACTGAGAGATAACTTCCATTAACGATCCATACGAGAATTCAAGAAAGCGGGCAAAATACGTATCTGAAACTCGACCACTCGACTCTAAATTCTCGACCCTCGACTCTCGACCTTACCGCACTAATCCCCGCCGCCGCAAATAACTGCCTATCAAATCCTTCACCGGCGTCTGATTATTGGCCAGCAGGTAGTTCATCCCGCGCCGATTGCAGAACTCTTGGGCTCCGGCGACGAAGGCGTTGAGTGTCGATTTGTATTTGGCCAGCAATGGGGCGCTGACCGTTATTTCGGCGATGTCCTGGTCCTCGCAATCGACCAGCTTGAGGTCGCCTTTCACGTCCGGATCGATCTCCGCCTGGCTCAGGACTTGTATCACGTACACGTCCATTCGCTGTGAGACGAGGTAGCGGAGGGCCGATTCGTAGCCGTCCTTGTCCATCAAATCGGAAATGAGGACGACAATGCCTTTCCCCGCGTTGCGGAGGCAAAAGTTTTTGACTCCGGCCGCCAGGGATGCAGTTTCAACCGCTTCGATCCCCTCCAGGTATTCAAGCATTCGCCACACGCTGCGGCGGCCGCGCAGGACGGGGCCCCGGTGATGCACATCTTGCCCGAGCGTTTCGATCCGCACGCGATCCGTCCGAATCAGACCCACGAACCCCAATGCAGCGGCCAATTGCTTGGCATATTGTAGCTTCGTCGGTTCACCGAAATCCATCGACAGGCTGGCGTCGATCAGCGTGAAGAAGTGCAGGTCTTCCTCTTCCAAAAACAACTTGATGATCAGCTTGTCTAGCCGAGCGTAGAGGTTCCAGTCGAGTGAGCGCAGGTCGTCGCCCGGCACGTACTGGCGGAAATCGGCGAACTCGACGCTTTGGCCCTTGCGCTTGCTCCGCCGTTCGCCCTTCATCCGGCCGCGAAACACTTTGCGCGTCACCAGCTCCAGCCGTTCAAGCTGGGACATGAGGTCAGGAGGCAGTAGTGCGGATTCGGTGGCGGGCATAATAGTTGCGAGGTGCGAGATGCGAGTTACAAGCGCCGTTTGATTCGCGCCTCGGCACTCGCGCCTCGCCACTAGCTTACGCAGCTTTAGTGTCGTCCGCTTTTTCGGGCACTTTTTCCACGACTTCCAGCAGCACCTTGTCCGGATCGATTGCTTCCGCCTCAGCCTCGAAGTTGAGGATGATGCGGTGGCGCATCGCGGGCAGAAACACGCGCCGCACGTCTTCAAAGCTGACATTGTATCGGCCGCTCAATAGCGCTCGCACCTTAGCCGCAAGCGTGAGCGTTTGGGCCCCACGCGGACTGCTGCCCCAACGCAGGTACTGGTTCGTTATCGGAACCGCAAACGGCCCTCCAGGGTGTGTGGCGAGCGTCAGCCGGGCGATGTAGTCCTGCACGTGCGGAGCCAGGATCACCTCGCGCACCAATTGTTGCCATTCCAAAATCTCGGCGCCGTCCATCACCTTGTCCGCCTGCACGTTCACGCCTTTGGTCGTTCGCTCGATAATCGCGTTCAATTCCTCTCGGCTGGAGTAGCCCACCACAAGCTTAAAGAAGAACCGGTCGAGCTGCGCTTCCGGTAATGGATAGGTTCCTTCTTGCTCGATCGGATTCTGGGTCGCCATTACGAAGAACGGCTCCTTTAATTTATATACGTGCCCGGCAATGCTGATCGATCGTTCCTGCATTGCCTCCAGCAATGCCGACTGGGTCTTCGGCGTTGCCCGATTGATCTCGTCCGCGAGGCAAATCTGCGTGAAAAGGGGACCCTTCTGGAATTGAAACTCTCGTTTACCCGCTTGGTCTTCCACGATGATATTGGTCCCCAAAATGTCAGCCGGCATGAGGTCAGGTGTGAACTGGATTCGCGAGAAGTCGAGGTTGAGCGTCTGAGCGAGCGTACGCACGAGCAGAGTTTTGCCCAGGCCGGGTACGCCTTCGAGCAGGCAGTGCCCGCCGACGAACAAGCAGGTCAACACCCCGTGAACAATGTCGCTATGGCCGACGATAACTCGACCGAGTTGCTTGTACACAGACTTGTAACGCTCGGCAAACTGCGCCGCGCGCTTTTCAATCGATTCAGCTATGGACATGAGGAATAGGTGTCAGGTCTCAGGTTTCAGGTATCGGATTATGGCCACGAAAAACACGAAAATGCACGAAGAGGTCAGGTCCAACGAACGAGGATGTAATTCTGCCACTCGTCGATGCTCCGTTCAACGCCGGCCAGTTCGGCAACCTTTCCTTCAAGATCAAACAGCATCTCTCGGTCGCGTTTAAATCCCATCCTAAAACCCTCTCCCTTTGGGAGAGGGCAGGGTAAGGGCGTCCTAACATAGCCCCCGCTCCCGCTGGGAGAGGGCCGGGGTGAGGCGGCGTTGGAATCGGTTTTGATAGTTCTCCTTAGTCTTCGGTAACGTGATCAGTAGCATATCGACCGATAACTGACTTGGCTCGTTCGAAATTGTTCCCGCGGCCTCGACCCGAACCGCGCCACGGCTATACGCCACTTCTACCACTTCGACACCGTCTTCCTGCGACCATTCATGAATTGCTCCGTAATCCTTGCCTACTATGGCTAGCCTTTCGCGAGCGTCTTGAACGTCATTTCCCGATTTGGCGCGCTCACATCGCCTGATCGTACGGGGTGCATTGGTTTCTCTTTTTTGTGCCTTTTCGAGTTTTTCGTGGCCCATTATTTGTCATCCTTGGCGTCTGGGTCGAAGCCGCGGTCCTGCGACCGGTCCTTCCAAACTTGCTTTTTCGCTTTCAACAATCTTGAAGTGTACGTGTCTTCGGCCTCCGGCTCGGCAACCGGCTTGGCCGGCCGCGGCGCCGGGGCGCCGGTCGCGGTGGGCCTCGTTTCGGCCGCTTCGATGGCCTTCGGATCCACGGGCAAAGCCGCATCTGGCTCGAAGCGCGCCGTTGCGCGGCGGCTTTCGATCGACCGATCGATCTCGGCTTTCCGGCTTCGCAATCGGGCCATCGTTTCTGGCGCTGCCGCCTGACGTTCCCGCCCAAGTACAATATCCGCCAACCGCAGCCAGATGGGAACCAGCCAGCCGAAATTAACTTGCACGCGGCGAACGAACACGTCGGCAAAGAACATGCAGCTCGCGGCCAGAATGAGCGACGGCCAAATATCCTGCCGCGACACGGCCTGCGGCAAATCCCGCCGGTAGGGATCGATCGCCAGTTGCGGCTTTAGCAGTTCGTCGGCCTTTTCGACGTCGGCCGGCACATCCGGCAACGGCGGCATCAATTTGCCCGCCTCGCCTCGTTTCGCGGGCGAGTCCGCAATGCTTTTCAGCAACGGTGTATTCGTCTCACGATCGCGGAACTCGTTGGAATAACCCACATTCACACCCGTGCGAATCATCGCGTTGGCGGTTCGGATGGAAATGAGATAGCTGCCGGGCTTTCCCGACTCGAATTCACCCACATACCGGCCGGGCGCCGTTTGTTCCATCTGCAGCCCGATCGACTTCATGTCCGGCGTAAGGACATTGCCGTCCATCGTTTGGTAATTGAGGAATTCATCCTCCTTATTCAGTGCGGAGACGATCACGCGCGTCTTGTTGCCTTCGACGTCTGTCGCCACCGTGTACTTGCCAGTGTCGCCCGTGGGACGCATCGACCAGCGAACCATCTGGCTGAAAAAGCGGTCATACTGGTCCCAGCTCGTCCACGCCGTGGTCCACCGTTGGCCTGCATCCGTGGTGAACGCCACTGCCTTGCCGAGTCCGTACGTCCACGTTGCCAGGATGGTCGAGTTCTCCGGCTCGCTCGGCAACGGCGACCGAAGAATGACATCGACGAGCGAATTCTCTTTGACCGTGGTTAGTACAAATCCACGTATCGGCGGAAACGCGTTCTCCAAGCCGCGGACGATTTCGTGCTGCGAAGTGATTTGCGGCGAAACTGGCGTCTGTGGCTCGTAGACCAGCGGCCGCGCGACCCGGCGCGCTTCGCGCTGATAAATCTTTGGCAATGCTTTGGCGTTGTTCACGATGTAGTACTTGCCGCCCGTCGCCAACGCGATGTTCTGCAATGTCGCGCTGCCCGCCGGCCCGTGCGCTCCCACGGCCACCGTCGTTACCGTGACCCCGCCCTGCTTGAGCGCGTTGATCGTGCTTTGGCTCGGAGCGCCGGGGTCGCCATCGCTGGCCAGGATCATGAGCTTCGTCGCGGCATCGGTGCATCCGGCCAACCCGATCGCGGCCTTTTTCATACTCGGGTCGAAGTTCGGCATGTCGCCGATCGACATCTTATCGATTTTGGCAAGCATCATATTGCGATTGGGGCCTACGTGCAGCATGCCGGCATGTTGCGGGTCGGTCTGCCCCCATAGCCACTGGTCGGAGTTGCCGAAGTAAACCAATCCGCAGTAATCGCGCGGCCCCAGTGCCTTGATCGCTTCCTGGGCAATTACTTTCTGCCAGTAATTGGCTTGCGGTATTTCGCTGGCGTGCATGTTGAGCACCAGCGCGCCGACCGGCACCACCTTGGCGCTTTTGATCTGGAAATCGACGGGCATCGCTTTTTCCAGCTCGGTGTTCGCCCAGCCGCCAGCGCCGAAACTGTTGGGGCCTCCGAGCATGATCAGACCGCAACCGAGTTCTTCCGTGTTGCGCACCAGCATCTTGATCTGGTCATCGGAAAAGCTCGACACGTTCGCTGTGTCTTCGCCGCTGGCGCGCGGCACATCGGCCAGGATCACGGTGTCGTACCGTTGCAACTCGGGCAGCGACGTGAACAGTCGATTGCTCGGCTGCACCACGACTTCCAATCCTTCGTGGCGAAGCCGCTCGACCAAATGGTCGAATTCTCCCGGCGTCTCCCAATTCTCGATGAGCAGCACGAGGCCTTTGCCTTGCACGTGCGTGAATGCCGTCGCTTCGTTGTTTTGCGAGATCGCGTCCGCCGCCGGATCGTCGGGGATGAAGCGCGCTTCGTACGTGTAGAAGTCCGATTGGTCGATCGTTTGCCGAAACGGAAACACACTCTTGCCGGGCTTGATCTCCGTCGGCTCGTCGACGAGTGTCTCCTCGCGATCGCCCGCCTTGCGGACAATGCGCATGTGGCCCTTGATCGGATGCCCCGCGCCGTTGCTGTCCGTCGCGTTATTGACGACGACGCGGACTTCGAACGGCTGATTGCGGCGAACATCCGGCGGCATGGCGATCTTTTCGACCGCCACATCACTCCGACGCTCCAGTGGCACCGGCAAAACGTCGATGCTTACTCCGGCATCGGCGACAGAGCGGGCCTCCGCCAATGCGTCGCCGATATTCTGGTTTCCATCGGTCACGAGCACGATCCGCTTGGCCGTATCGTGAGGAAACATCGACATCGCCCGCTGCATCGCCCCCGCCAGGTTCGTGTATTCACGATCCAGCAGGCTCTCAATCCGACGACCAAGCTGAATCGTAAAATCGATCGGCGGCACTTCGACCTCCGCATTGCGGCCAAACACGATCACGCCTGCACGGTCGTTCTTATCCGCATTGCGTTGCTCGCGCATCGATGCGTTCACATAACTGATCATCGCATCGCGGCGTGCTTCGGGAATGCTCAGCGATTCATCGAGCAGGTAGATCACCGTCAGCTTGTCGCTCGTCCGCTGATACTGCATCTCGGCCAGCGCGGCGACGATCAGCAGAAACACGAGCGAGCGCAGCGCCAACGCCATGAGTCGCCGCCAACGTCCGAGTCCGCTCAAGCTACCGAAGCTGAACCACCACATCGCGGGCAGCAGCACCAGCAGCAGAAGGTACCAGGGATTGTTGAAGACGAGCATTGCGGTGGGACAAGTAAACTCAGCTGCAAATTGCAACTACGCACGAGCTGCTTTCCGATTTTCGTAACCTATTCATACTAGCCGGGCCGCTACTCGGGCCGGATCCGGCGGGACGTAGCCCGCCGGTTGCGACTACGCATAGTTCGGGAATTGCTCTAAGCGTACCGACTCGCGAAAGAAGTCTCAATCGATGTCCGATTGGCGAATGTGGTCGGTCCACGCGGGGCGCTCGCGTGACAGCAGCCGGCAAGACGGGTATGCTGGGTGGATCCATTTTTTGATGTTTTTTCGGGGCCCCATCCATGAAAAAAACTACGGGATCGACTCGACGTGAATTCCTCAAGCAGGCAGCAGCGGCGAGTGCGGCAATCAGTGCACCCACCATCGTACCGGCGCGTGTGCTGGGGCGCGAAAACTCGCCGAGCGCCAACGAGCAGGTCATCATCGGCGTCATCGGCGTCGGCGGCCGTTGCAATCAGCTTATCGATCAGGTTCCCGCAGGGGGCAAAATTGTCGCCGCCTGCGACTGCTACCTCCATCGAGCGAAGGAAGCGGCAAACCGGCGAAAGGCCAATTGGAACATCTACCAAGATTACAGGAAGATGTTCGACAAAGAGAAGTTGGACGCGGTAATCATCGCCACGCCCGATCACGCCCGCACGCTGCCGTGCATTCGAGCCGTCCAGGCGGGACTAGACGTGTACGCGGAAAAACCGTTGACTGCGTATGTCCGCGAAGGCCGCATCCTCGTCGACGCCGTGCGGAAATACAACCGTGTGTTCCAGGTCGGCACGCAGCAACGCACGATGGAGATCAACCGCTTCTGCTGCGAGTTCGTGCGGGATGGCAAAATCGGAAAAGTAAAACTGGTTTCAGCCGTAAATTACCCGGGGCCTAGGCGCTATACGGGCTTGCCGGAAGAACCCGTTCCGGCGACGGACGATTGGAATACCTGGTGCGGCCCGACGAAGATGCGGCCTTTCAACAAGCAATTACAATTCGCCTGGATGCAGTGGC
>DASZZA010000888.1:0-2048 GCA_035545135.1 Lacipirellulaceae bacterium
ACGGCCGCGGACTCTGTCCATCATCTGTTCGCACGGCAAACGGCGAATTATTCTCGAATTGTTCGGTGACGCGCTCGTTGGCCTGGTAGTGGCGCTCGATGTTGGCCTGGCGCCGGGTGTACTTGTGGCTCATTACGGCGAGCGCGGCCATGGCCATCAAGGAGAATAGCAGCACCCAGAACCAGGGCGAGTCGGTGATGGGCGGTCGTTCGTTTGCTACCGACAATTTGATTCACCACAGAGGGTACGGAGGCGAGCGCAGGGTACTGCGCGTCATGAAAAACCAGCGCATTATACGCATTAAAGAGCGACTCGGCTTCGATTAGGATAGGCGCAGCAAAATTGCTTTGTGGACTTTGTGCCCTTCGTGGTGAAGTCTTAGCGTTTGGGGAAAACGCATCCGCCGTATTGGGCCGCATCGCCGAGTTGCTCTTCGATTCGCAGCAGCTGATTGTATTTGGCCATGCGGTCGCTTCGCGAGGCGCTGCCGGTTTTGATTTGGCCCGTACTGAGGGCGACGGCCAGATCGGCGATGGTCGAGTCTTCGGTTTCGCCGCTGCGGTGGCTCATCACGTTCGTGTACCCGTGGCGGGCGGCGAGACGGACGGCGGCGATTGTTTCGGTGAGCGTACCGATTTGGTTCACTTTGATGAGGATGCTGTTGGCGATGCCCTCGTCGATGCCGCGCTGGAGCCGCTCGGTGTTGGTAACGAAGATATCGTCGCCGACGATTTGCACTTTGTTGCCGAGGCGCTCGCTGAGCAGTTTCCAGCCGGCCCAATCGTCTTCGGCACAGCCATCTTCGAGGGAGCAGATGGGATACTTATCGACCCACTTAGCCCAGAAATCGACGATCGCCGCCGAGTCGAGTTCTTTGCCGTCGACTTTATAGACCTTCTTATTCTTGTCGTAGAACTCCGATGAGGCCGGGTCCATGGCGATCCAAACTTGCTCACCCGGCTTGTAGCCGGCTTTTTCGACGGCGTTGAGAATTACGTCGATCGCAGCGACGTTGTTGGGCAGGTCGGGCGCGAAGCCGCCTTCGTCGCCAACGGCCGTGCTCAGGCCTTTGTCGTGCAGAACTTTTTTGAGGTGGTGAAAGACTTCGCAACCGCAGCGGATGGCGTCGCTGAAGGTATCGACGCCGAGCGGCATCACCATGAACTCCTGCACGTCGACGCTGTTGTCGGCGTGTTTGCCACCATTGATGATGTTCATCATCGGGGCCGGCAGCATACAGGCGTTCGAGCCGCCCACGTACTTGTATAGCGGCAACTCGCAGTAGCGGGCCGCGGCGTGGGCCACCGCCAGCGAGACGCCGAGGATGGCGTTGGCACCAAGCTTTTTCTTGTTGGGCGTGCCATCGAGTTCGATCATGTGATTGTCGACAGCGATTTGATCGAGTGCGTCCATGCCGACAAGCTCATTGGCAAGGATGTCATTCACATTGGCGACGGCCTTCAGCACGCCTTTGCCGAGATACCGCGACTTGTCGTCATCACGCAGCTCCCATGCTTCGTGCTCGCCGGTGCTGGCGCCGCTGGGCACGGCGGCGGTGCCGACCGTGTTGTCGTCGAGCGTGACGTCGACTTCAACCGTCGGATTGCCGCGGCTGTCGAGGATTTGTCGTCCGTGAATGTCAACGATTATGCTCATGGGTAAGTCCTTGTTTGGATGTCAGATGTTTGATGTTGGATATCGGATGTTCGATGATGGGCGGTCCCGACGAACGGGAGATCGCCCATCGCGAGAGCTAGCAAACGTGGGGCGTTTGCGATGCCGGATGGCGAGCAGTCCGGCTGACCAGTCGTGTGAATCCGTCATTTTAGGCTTCGGTGGCTCGCTGTCGAGCGGCGAAAGGAACTGCAATTCGGTGCACGGCGCTGGCCGGTATTGCGGATCGCGAATAAAGTGGACAGAAGGTGTTTTGCATGGACAGGAGAGGCAGCTTGCATGACGGCATTCAGGCCCGAGTGGCGAAGGAGCTTGTTGTTGATTGCGTTGTGCCTTGCCGCGCAACCGGCCGCGGCAATAACGGTGCAGATCGA
>DASZZA010000889.1:0-7493 GCA_035545135.1 Lacipirellulaceae bacterium
TTTCCGTTGCGGTTTGTGCAAGGCTACGTGCTTCGGCTGGGATTCTTGGATGGGCTGGCCGGGCTGCAGGTATGTGTTTTGGTGGCATACGTGTCGTGGTTGAAGCAGGCGTATCTTTGGCAGATGCAGAAGGGACGGACTACGGCGGAGTTGGGCGATAGTGAAGCAAACGCATCGACAAGCGGGCTCGAAGGCACAGCTGGACAAGCCAACAGCAGCACCCCGCGCGAAGACGGACAAGCCAACAGTGGCATCCCGCGCGAAGACGGACACGCCAACAGTTGCGCTGTGCCACTGGAATCGCCTGTGCGGAATGGAGCGATTGATCGGGTGCCGGAGAGTACTGGCGGAGCCAAGGACACTCGATGGCGGCGGCCAAGCTTACGCGAGATCCGGCGGCGGCTGACGCCCAAATGGTTGAAGACCGACGTGCGGCGGCGGCGACGTAATATTTTGATTCGCCGGCTCGGATATCAGCGGTGCTTCACGCCGCCAATTATCATTCGCGAACCCTCGCTGTTGGTGCGGAGCTGTTTGCCGTTTGTCGTTGCCGACCAGATGCTGAAGAATCCGCCGCTGACGTTTCTGCAAATCGGAGCGTACGACGGCGTCGGCCTCGACGACCTTCGCGAGCTGGTGATCAGGTACAAGCTGCGCGGCGTGATGGTCGAACCGCAACCCGAGGCGTTTGCCCGGCTGCAACAAACGTACCGCAATCAACCTCAGGTCACACTGTTGCAAGTAGCGATTGCTGAAAGGGACGCTCCGCGCGAACTTTATTGCCATCGAACTCATGCGTCGATGGCGGCGTCGTTTGATCGGCAGCACCTACGGAAGCACGGCATCGATGATCGCGACATTGTTGGGAAACAAGTTGCATGCCGCACGGTTGAAAGCGCGCTGCGATCGGGGGGGTTGGAGCACGTCGATCTGATCCAGATCGATGCAGAAGGCTATGACTGGCCGATCATTCGTTCGATCGACTTTACGCGGTTGCGGCCGCGGATATTGCGGTTCGAATATCGGCACATGGGCGACCGGAATGCCGATGAGTGCTTATCTTTGTTGGCGGGTCACGGCTATCGGTTTGTGATGGACGAACGCGACATCATTGCGGTTCGCATCGCGGAGTCGTCGGATGCTGTTGCATTGCCGCGGCGGCGCAGTGCGTGAAATTGTCGCCATTCGGTTCCTGCGAGTTTCAGTTTCGTGTCGCGTCTGGGCGGGACGCTTTCACGGCACCGCTTGTATGCAGGGTTCGGCAACATGCTGACGCAGCTGTTGCGGTGAGAGCATGGCATCTGCCAAGGGCCGCTGCAACTATGTGACGAGACGAGACTAATTGCTTGGCCGAAGCATCGTTGCGTACCGTGGGATGTCGTAGTCTGGCCCCGCCTACGCGTTGGCAGGTAATGCTTTATGGCCTGAAAATCGGGCGTATTTGTTGCGCTTGGAGCCCGTTCCCTTGCAGGGGTGAGTTACCTGAAATACGCTGAAGGATTCTATCGGTGGCCTACCTAGCGCCGTGAACGGACGGATTTTCCGACGCCAAAATCAGATACATGAGCGATCTCGCAGCACGAGTTGCCGGTCTTTCTCCGGCCCAGCGCAAATTACTGGAACAGCGGCTCAAGCAGCAATCGGCGACGCCCGGGGCGGGGGGTGCCAAGCCACTGGCTGAGCCGATAGCCATTATCGGCATGTCGTGTCGGTTTCCAGGTGCGCCCAATCTGCAGGAGTTCTGGCGGCTCGTCGAGGAGAGCCGCAGCGGGGTGAGCGAAGTGCCGCCGGAGCGATGGAACGCCGATGCGTTTTATGATCCGACGGGCGAGACGCCGGGCAAGATGTCGGTGCGTTGGGCGGCGTTTATCGATTCGCCTGACCAGTTCGACCCTCAATTTTTTGGTATTACGCCGCGCGAAGCCACGCGGATGGATCCGCAGCAGCGGCTACTGCTGGAGGTAGCGTGGGAAGCGATGGAGAACGCCGGGCGACCGGCGGAAGAGCTGGCAGGCAGCCGGACGGGCGTGTTCGTGGGCATCGGGGGCACGGACTACTCGAAAGTGGGCGTGCCATACGACGATTATTATCAGCAGATCGATGCCCACTTGGGCACCGGCAACGCGCTATCCATCGCGGCGAATCGGTTGTCATATGTTTTCGATTTTCACGGGCCGAGCGCGGCGGTCGACACGGCGTGCAGCAGCTCGTCGCTGGCGATTCATCTGGCGGTGGAAAGCTTGCGTCGCGGTGAGTCGGATGCGGCGTTGGCCGGCGGCGTGAATCTCATTTTGACGCCGGAGACGACGATCGCGTTCTCGAAAGCGCGGATGCTTTCGCCGGAAGGCGTGTGCCGGCCGTTCGACTCGCGCGCCAATGGGTACGTGCGCGGCGAGGGGTGTGGGCTAGTGCTGCTCAAGCGGCTATCGGATGCGCAGCGCGATGGTGACAACATTCTGGCTGTGATTCGCGCGACGAGCGTCAACCAGGATGGGCGGACGTCGGGGATCAGTGCGCCGAACAGCCAATCGCAGTTGGCGTGTATTCAAGCGGCGCTAAAGCAGGCGGGCTTCACGCCGGATGATATCGATTACGTCGAAGCGCATGGGACCGGCACGCCGCTGGGTGATCCGATCGAGATGATGGCGCTCGCGCAGATTTTTAAGCGCGATGGAATCGTAGGGCCGGAATCGCCAAATGTTCCGAACGGTGAGAAAAGCGGGGCCAATGCCCCGTCACACCGCCCTCTCCCAAAGGGAGAGGGGGACGGCGGGGGAGAGGGGTGCATGCGGCCTTGCTATGTGGCGAGCGTGAAGGCGAACGTGGGACACATGGAGACGGTCTCCGGCGTTGCCGGATTGATCAAGGTCGTGCTCATGATGCGACACGAGCGGATCATGCGGCAAACGCATTTCGAGGCACTCAATCCGCACATCAAGCTCGATGGTACTCGATTGGTGATTCCGACCGAGCACGTGGCGTGGCCTTGCACGAGCGGGCGGCGGGCGGCGGGGATCAGCTCGTTTGGATTTGGGGGAACCAATACGCACATCATTGTGGAGGCGGCGAAACCGCAAGCGAATGTTGGAAAAGATGATTCGAGTGATCGGCCGCTGCATTTGCTGAAGTTAACGGCGAAGAATGAAGCGGCTTTGAAACGGCAGGCCGAGCAGATCGCGGAGTATCTTGACGCGAACGCGGATAAAGCGATCGCCGACATGTGCTGGTCGGCGAACACCGGGTGGGCGGATTTCAATCAGCGGGCGACAGTTGTGGCGAAGGACGCTGAGGAATTGAAAAGTCGGTTGCGGTCGTTTAGCGGCAGTGAAGCTGGGCCGGCGATTGGGATCAAGCAGGGCACGGCTCGGTCGATTGGACGGCCTGGCGTCGCGTTTTTGTTTACGGGGCAGGGAGCGCAGTACGTCGGGATGGGGCGCGGGCTGTATGAGACGCAGCCGGTGTTTCGGAGTGTGATCGAGAATTGCGACGCGATTTTGCGGGAGTGTTGGGGTGGTGAGTCGTTGTTGGAGGTGCTGTATCCGGCGGTTTCCCCGAATCGTGAGCCAGGGCACCCTCACCCTAGCCCTCTCCCGGCGGGAGAGGGGAAGAAGGCGCGGGTGAATGAGACGAAGTATACGCAACCGGCATTGTTTGCGATTGAGTATGCGCTTGCGGAGCTGTGGGCGTCGTGGGGGGTTTTGCCGGATATCGTTTTGGGGCATAGCGTCGGCGAATACGCGGCGGCTTGCGTGGCTGGTGTGATGTCGCTCGAAGATGGGCTCCGGCTAATCGCCGAACGGGCGCGGTTGATGCAACGCGTTGAGCGGCCCGGAAAGATGGCTGTCGTGTTCGCGCCGCGCGAGCGGGTGGCCAAAGAGGTTAAAAGCATGGACGGCGAAGTAGTGATCGCCGTCATCAATGGCCCGGAGAACACGGTAATTTCGGGCGAGGCCGTGGCGGTCGAGACAGTCACGGCGAAACTTGAAGCGGATGGCGTGCAGGTGAAGCCGCTGAATGTGTCGCACGCGTTTCATTCGCCGCTAATGGATGAGATCCTGGACGAGTTCGAGGCGTTCGCCGGGAAGATCGAATTTCAGAAACCGCAGGTGCCGTTGGCAGCGAACCTAACGGGGCAATTGATGAGCGAAGCGCCGACGGGCCGGTATTGGCGCGATCATTTGCGCAACACGGTGCAGTTTGCGGCGGGAATGGCCCGCGTGGCCGAAGCGCGGCCGGCAATCGTTATCGAAATGGGACCGACGGCTAGTTTGCTTGGCATGGGCCGAAGGTGCGAGCCCGATCTGGCGGCGGCGTGGTTGCCGTCGTTGCGGGAAGGACAGGATGATTGGCCAGTGATTGCCGGCAGCGTCGGCGAATATTATGTGCGTGGCGGGCGGGTGGATTGGCGCGGGTGGGATCATCCGTGGCATCGCCGCCGATTGTTGTTACCGAATTATCCATTCCAGCGATCGCGGCATTGGTTCACGCTCGATCCATCGCGGCGGCGCTTGTGGGGCGGCGACGGTTCGTTCGCGGCCGGTCTGTCGAACGGCGAAAAGCAAGCTCACCCGCTGTTGGGAATGCCGCTGTCGACAGTTTGGTCGAATCGGCTGTTCGAGTCGCGGATCAGTGCGCAGTCGCCAGCTTACTTGACGGATCACCAGGTGCAGGGCTCGGTCGTGACACCGGCCGCGGCGTACATCGAGCAGGGACTGGCTGCGGCAGAGGAAGTGTTTGGCCCTGGTCGGCACGGGCTGGCGAATCTTGCGATTCAGCAGGCCATGTTTCTTCCGGAAGGCATGCGGAGGCGCGTGCAGGTTTCGATTGCGCCGGAGTCGGGCGGGGAATCGTCATTTGAAACGTATAGCCGACCGGAGGATGAGAATGGCTCAGCGACATGGATAATGCACGCGCGCGGAATGTTGGTGCATGAGTCGAAGGATGAGGGTGCGCGCATTAACGCTCAGGCTTCGGCCAACGGATCGTCGCCCTGCCCTCGCCCAGAGGTAGAGGATAAGCAGCGCGTGGACCTGAATGCGGCGCGGGGGCGGGCCGTTACGATTTTGCCCCGCGAAGAATTCTACCAAGTGATGGCCGAGCGCGGCTTGGCGTATGGGCCGTCGTTTCAAGTGTTGAGCGATTTGCATCGTGGCGTCGACGACTCGATTGCCACAGTGGTATTAGCGGAAGCGATACGAAAGGAGGCGGCCGCGTATCGGCTACATCCGGCGTTGGGGGATGCGATGTTGCAGGTTGTGGCGGGCGCGGTGCCATTGGAGGAGGACGGCTCGTTCAGTCCGTTCACGTACATGCCGGTGGCGATTCGCAAGGTTCGGCGATTGGCCGACGCTGGGGACTTTCAGCAGCCGCTTTTCGCGTATGCGGTGCGAACGAGCCGCGAAGCGGGGCCAAGCCCCGAACGGGTGGAAGCGGATATTTGTTTGACGAACGTGAATGGCGACGTCCTGGTAGCGTTCGAGGGCGTACAAGTGCAGCGGTTGGGTCGAAGCGGCGCGACGGACTCATTGATCGATACCGGGCGATGGCTGTACCAGATCGACTGGCAAGAGGCGGCGTTGGCTGCGGCGGATACTCAGAACAGGAGTGATGCCCGGCAAAACCAAAGGGATCGGCGTTGGCTGATCTTTGCCGATTCGCATGGCGTGGCGCGAAAGCTGGCGGACGAGTTGGCGTCAAAAGGCGACACGTGTGTTCTCATTGAGTACGGCGCGGGATTCAGGTCGTCCGCGGGCGCGCCCGAGAACGGCCATCCGGCGCAATACGAGCGATTCACGATCAATCCGCTCGATGAGCAAGATTATCAGCGTCTGATTGACGAAGTATTTAAGTTGACATCGACTACGTGTGCGGGCGTGGTGCATTTGTGGTCGCTTGACATTCCGAACGATCTCTCGCCTTGCGCTTCGCTGCAAGAGCTGGGCAAGGATGTGGCGCGGACGCTTGGTTGTGGCAGTGTGTTGCAGCTCGTTCGGGCGTTGTCGCGCTCGACGCGGGTGGGGCAGTTGCCGCTGTGGCTGGTGACGGCCGGCGCTCAGCCGGTGATGGCGGCTATCGGCGGCAAGTCACCAATTGCGGTTCAGCAGTCGCCATTGGTTGGTATGGGCCGCGTGGCGTCGCTGGAATTGCCGGACCTTCGTCCGCGAATGCTAGATCTAGATGGGGCCGTCGTATCAGAACGGCCTGGGGAGGCAGGCAGCGTCGTCGCTAAGGAATTGGCGGCGGCCGGCGACGAGGGTGAGATTGCCTATCGGGGCGGCAAACGTTATGTCGCCCGTTTGACGCGCAGGGCGTCGATTCTTTCCGAAACGAAGGCGAATGAATCGACCAGGCTATCGGTCCCGAGCGGGCCGTTCCAACTCCGGATTACGCAGGCCGGGTCGTTCGATGCGCTGCGGTTTGCGCCGGTCGAGCGCCAGTCGCCGGACTCGGGTCAGGTTGAGATCGAGGTTCGTGCGACGGGGCTGAACTTTAGCGATGTGCTCAAAGCGTTGGGATTGTATCCGGGAATCAAGGACGCGATTGTGCCGCTGGGCATCGAGACGTCGGGCGTCGTGACGGCCGTCGGTGATGGAGTCGAGCGGTTCAAAGTGGGCGATGAGGTGATCGGCGTCGCTCCATACGCGTTTGCATCGCATACGCGGACAGCGGACTATGCGTTGGTGCACAAACCGGCGTCGATTGATCACGATGCGGCGTGTACGATTCCAATCACGTTCCTGACTGCGTATTACGGATTGGTGCGGCTGGCTCAGTTGCAAGCGGGCGAGCGGGTATTGATTCATGCGGGCGCGGGTGGCGTTGGTTTGGCTGCGATCCAGATTGCCCAGCAGATCGGCGCCGAGATTTTTGCAACGGCAGGTAGTGAGGCCAAGCGCGATTTCCTGCGGTCAATTGGCGTAAATCACGTTTACAGCAGTCGGTCGACCGCGTTTGCGGAGGCGATCCTTGCTGACACGGATCGTCAGGGCGTCGATGTGGTCCTCAATTCGCTGCCCGGGGAGGCGATTACGAAGAGCCTTTCCGTATTGCGGGCGTACGGGCGATTCCTGGAAATCGGCAAAACGGACATCTATCAGAATCGCATGATTGGGTTGTTGCCGTTTCAGGATAATCTCTCGTACTTTGCGATCGACCTGGACCGGATGCTGCGGCAGCGGCCCGAGTATATTCGCGACTTGTTTGCCGAAGTGATGGGTCATTTCGAGGCAGGAGACTATCGGCCGCTGGCGTTTACGCGGTTCGAAGCGGCGAGCACGGTGGATGCGTTTCGCTACATGTCTCAGCGGAAGAATATTGGGAAGGTGGTGGTGTCGTTTGCGAGTCGCGTGTCGAGGGTCGAGAGCCGAGAGCCAGACGAGTTAACGAAGGGAAGTGCGAAAGTCCGGCGCGACGGCACGTATTTGATCACCGGCGGGACGGGGGCGCTGGGGCTACGTGTGGCGAATTGGTTGGCGGAGGCGGGCGCCGGTGCA
>DASZZA010000890.1:0-3468 GCA_035545135.1 Lacipirellulaceae bacterium
TTCGGTGCCGACACAACATTTAACAACGCCGCCAGCAATATTTGGGTTTACGACTTGACCGCTGGCGACACTGTACCGTTTACGCCCGGCACGCCGACCGCTACCGCAAACAACACGAGCGTCAGCGGCAGTGCCAGCCTGGCCACCTTCTTGCTGTATTCAACCTCGGCCAGCACCGCCAATCGGTTCGGTGTAAATGGAGTGAACGTCGATGAGGTGCGGGTCGGCAGCAACTGGACCGATGTTGTGGTCCCCGAACCGAGCATGTTCGCATTGATTGGGATCGGCATGCTGAGTTTGTTCTCGCTGCCGCGGCGCAACGCGTAAGATGTAGCGGCGCTTCTCAGGTCGTGAATTATCCCAGCCTGGTAGTTAACCACGCAGCAAGGCTTACAGTTCGGGAGCTTGAGGCCGTCAAACAAGTTGCGGAGGCATGGATATCTCCGTAGCCGTCTGACCTGCCATTCAACCGAAGCAAGCGGTCGCTCCGTCGAACCTGCACCCCGAGCGGTTTCTGGCACGAGGGTGCATTTCTAACCGTGTAAGACGCTCGGGTGGACGTGCGCATCGACGAAATCCCGACGGGCCCCTTCGGGTTGCGCCAACGCCGCGGGGAATTCCGATTTGGAACAGAAGGTGCTGCGAATTCAGGGGGCGATCTACTTGACGGCAACAGGAACCGACTATTTTCGCGGGGCGCACGGGAGTGAATCAACGCGGCGATGAGTAAAAAACGGGCGAAAGCGGCGCGGCCTGATCGGTCCAAGGCGGGGCTGCGTTCGTTGAGTTTCGGGGGGCTGGCGTTGGCGCATTTCTTTGCGGTGCTCAACGACAACACATACCGTTGGTTCGTCACACCCATTGGCTACCACGTATTGGGCCACCAATATCGAACGCTCATCTTAACGCTTGGCATCGTGTGCTTTGCCTTGCCCTATATTCTGCTCATAGCACCGTCAGGATATTTGGCCGATCGCTTTAGCAAACGAACGGTGATCGCTGGTTGCATGCTCTGCGAGGCTGCCATCCTGGCCTTTGGCATCATCTCGATCCTGCTCAGCAGTGTTGTGCTGGTCTTTACTGCGCTCGCACTGATGGGTGTGGCCGGGGCCTTGATGGCCCCCGCGACGTTTGGCGCCATTCCGGAAACCGTCCGCGAAGAATGGATTTCCGCTGCCAACGGCGGCCTGGGATTGGCGAACGTCCTGGCCGCCGTCGCTGGGAGTGTGCTCGGCAACACGCTCTATGTATTGACCGCTCCGCGCGGCACTCATTTGTGGTGGGTCGCCGGAGGAATACTGATGATCATCACAGCGCTGGGATGGGGGGCCGCGTTGTTGATTGAGAAGCGTCCGCCGGCTGATCCGCAGCGGCCAATTCCAAAACGGGTATTCGCGCAGTCGATCCACGATCTGAAATTGTTGGCCGCTCGGCGAGATTTGCTCGGCGCGGCGGCGGCCAGTGCGTTTCTCTGGTTTCTGGCTGCCATGTCGCAGGTGAACGTCTATCTGTTTGCCACCACGACGCTTCACATCAGCCAAGCCGCGGTCGGGCCGCTGCTCGGTGTGCTGGCTGCTGGAGTTGCCATTGGCAGCGTCATCGCGGGGGTGTGGTCAGGACACGACGTCGAACCCGGCATCACGCCGATCGGCGCCGCCGGCATAGTGGTCTCCTCTTTGATCATGTTCTTCACGCCTTACGTGGCGGCGGCCGGCAGTCCGTTCGCATATTACTGGAGTTGTGGCGGTCTCGTGTTGATGGGGATGAGTGCCGGAATTTACGACATTCCTGTCCGCGCTTACCTGCAAGACTACAGCAGTCGGACCACGCGGGGCGAGATTTTGGGCGCAGGGAATTTCTTCATCTTCACGTCCATGCTGGCGGCGGCCGGCTTGTTCTACGTCCTGCGGTCGCTACTGGCCATCGGCGCGCCAACTATCTTCTTGATCGCCGGCGGTCTCACAGCCGTGGCAACGATCGTCATCCTCTACTATCTCCATCGACAGGCGGCCGAGGCTTTAGCGAAGCCGCTGCGCGGCCTGCGCCGCCTCATGGGCCGATGAGAACGCGAGTCGTGAGACACAAGCAACGAGAAGTGAAAAGCCGTTTGCCGGCTCGACCAGTGTACCGTTCGGCACCGCCGCGAATCGAGGATAGCTTAGTTTTAGCCGGCGGGATGCTGCCGCGCGGCCGCGCACTAAGCCCCCTGCTGGAGAACCCTCTCCCTTCGGACAGCGCCGCTGCGCAGGCGCAAAAAAATGGCCGCCCTGCTTGGCATGACGGCCGGTCGCTCAGAGCGCTGGGCCCGAAGGTCAGCGTTGAGCGTTGCCTGCGAATGTTTCTTCTTGTTACGAAAAGACCAATTCGCGGGCAGAGTTTGGTTACACGCCAGCATTGTGGTAGCATATTCGCCTCTTGTCAACTATTTAGATCCCCTTCTATGGCGGAGGTGTTCCAAATGGGTAAGCTCGTTCTCGGCCTCGATTTAGGGCCGAATTCAATTGGGTGGGCGCTTGTTGACGACGATCCGACGAAGCCGGCCGAATCCAAGCTTGTTGATGTTGGTGTGCGCATTTTCCCCGAAGGTGTCGACAATTTTGATACAAGCAAGGAGATATCGCGCAATGAAGATCGGCGAATAGCGCGTGGAATGCGGCGGCAGATTCGGCGGCGGGCGCGCCGGCGACGAAAACTGAAGGAAGCGTTGATTGGCATTGGACTTTGGCCAAGTGTACCGGGCGAAGAGGCGGGTTTGTATCAGAAGGATCCGTACGCGCTGCGAGACCGCGCATTGCGTGAGCGACTGGAGCCATTCGAGGTAGGTCGGGTGCTATTGCACTTGAATCAGCGACGGGGATTTTTGTCCAACCGTAAGAAGGATCGCGGTGACAAGGAAGTTCAGGGAATGCTCGCTGAAATCAACGAGAATGAGCGCGAACGTCGCGATGGTGGTTTTCCGACGATTGGTGCTTGGCTTGCGGAAAAGCTGACCATGATGGACCACCATGTTCGAAAAGAGAACGACCAGGTCCGCAATCGGCATCTTGCCCGTAGTCAATACGAGGACGAATTCGAAGCGATATGGACTGCTCAGGCGAAATTTCATCCGGTACTTACTGAGAACTTAAAGTACGGGAAGATTGGCAAACAAAAATATCCGGCTAAGCCAATCCCCCGCTACGATCAGCGGGGGAAAGGATTGTCACCGATAGAAGCGTTTGGGATTTACGGGGCAATATTCTTTCAGAGGCCGATGTATTGGCCCAGGTCGGTCGTCGGACTTTGCGAACTGGAACCCAAGCAGAAACGTTGTCCGCGTGGAGACCGACATGCGCAACGGTTTCGCTTGTTGCAAGAAGTGAACAACCTTCGCTACACCGACCCGGATGTAGGCGACGAATGTGAGCTAAGCACAACGGAGAGGTCGCTGCTTCTGGATTATCTGTCGACGCGTGACAAAGCTACGTT
>DASZZA010000891.1:0-7638 GCA_035545135.1 Lacipirellulaceae bacterium
GTCGCCATGAATATGTCGCCTTGGCGCTGCGACGCGCGGGCCGTGCTCGATGTTCCTCAAGTCACCACGTTGAAACGACTCGTCTCACCGACGATGGACGCTTCAGCCGCCCAACCACTGACACTTTCAGCCGGTCGGCAATCGTGGCCCTTATCGCTCGCGCCCTACGAAATACGAGCGGTCCGCACGTCGTCGCCGGGCGTCAAAGTGGTCGAGGTTCAGGCCGATGTGGACGGCGCCGCAAACGCGGAGCTGAGCGCAGAGCTAAGTGACCTGACCAACCGCGACCTCACTGCGCCTCGTGCCTACGACGCGCTTCCCGATTCCAGCTTCGAGAATTCAACCCACGATGGACAGCTTGCCGCTTGGCACTTGACCGACAATTCAGGATTGGCGAGCGCCGAACCGGACGCCGTCAATCCTCAAGACGGCAAAACGAGCCTTCACTTTCGGCGCGACGCTCCCCCCCTGTCAGCCCCTGGCAGCATCGACACGCAAGACACGCAAAACGGACAGCCGCCACCCGTTGTCGATAGTGATCCATTTCCGGTCCCGCCGACGGGTCAGTTGGCGATGACCGTTTTCGCGCGCGGAAAGAATCTCGGCTCCACCACCGAACTGCGACTCGTCTTCAAGTCCGAAGTCGATGGTCGACCGTATCGGCGCGCCGCCAGTGTGTCGGCGACAAAGCTCGAGCGCGACGGCCAGTGGGGTTTCTTTGCGATCTACGTGAACGATCTTCCTCTCGATTCAAATGGAAAAATGAGAATCGCTTTTGAGCTCACCGGTCCCGGAGAAGTATGGCTCGACAACGTCAAGCTGTACGACCTGCTCTTTCCGCTTACATTCTACGGCGATGCACAGGCCGAGATCTTGCAGCTCTCGAAACAGATTCACGCCGCCAAAAGCGCATTCGATGCTCGCCAGATAACCGATTGCCTTCAAATTCTCGACGGTTATTGGCCGCGATTCATTCTCGCTTACCGCCCGGTCGTCCAGCCGCAAGTTGCCATTCGCCCCGCATCTCCGCCCGCATCACCATCGATGTCTGACGAAAGACAAGAGTCTCCCCCAGGCATTGGAGATCGCCTCAAGCGCTATGTGCCAATCTGGCGATGATGCGCGGCGGCGAACTGCGGAAATGTGGCGCGCTTGCATCCACGCCACTCGCTTCATCAATCGCTGCTGCGTTGCCACATCAAGCTTCTCGACAACAACCTTCTTCGTCGCAACGCCGCCAGTCTGCGGAACTTCCCAATCGGGCTCGTCCGGACGAATCGTACAGAGCTGAAATGTTTGCCGGTAGGCCCGCGCCAGTGGCATATCCAGCCACTCATGGACCCGCGGGTTAGCACACAAAAACACCATTTCAGCACCTCCTTCCGTTGCCTTATCTCCCTTGTGGTGACGATTCACCGAACGACCTTCGATCCCGTGGTTGGCGTTGCGCTGGCCGGTCGCTCGACATTCGACTTCGTGCCGGCTTGTGCTTGCCCCGATTCTTCGCCGGGTGCCGGCGGGCGCCGATCCGATACCAGCCGGATAATGCCGCCGGCCACGGGTACTCGCGAGCCCGCAGTCACCGAACTGGTCGCTACGGCTTGCGAAGTTGTCGTCCTTTGATTTCCACCAATATTCCCCTGCGAACCGCGTGCCGAACTCGTGGGACCGCCCGCTTGTCGCGCTTCCGCGCCAGTGCGTTCGTTGGTATCGGGTACTGCGCGCTGCGACGTACTGTTGGTGGCGTAAATTACGATGGCTTGACCGACGACGTCGCGAACCTTCACGCCTTTCACCGTTTGCTGCATCTGACCAGTGCCGCGTTGTGTTATTGTGATGGTGCCAATTTCGTTCAGCGTCGCACCGGCAATCGCGCCGCCGGTCTCCACGACACCCTTTGCTTGACTCGAACTGGCAGCGTTTTGAGGCGGCTGTTCCCCTTGTGCGGAACTGGCATTCAACGGGCTCGTCGCCGCCGCTGCGCTCGACTGATTCGATTGATTCTGAACGCCGATCGATGTTCCAAGCGTCGGGACTTGTCCCGATGGTGCGGTCGTCGACGATTGTGACTTGCCAGCCGGTGCCGTTATCGACGCGGCGCCAGGTGAAGATGCTGCTCCTAAACCGGCCCCCGCCGACTGCGATTGAATCGGCCGCTTCGACGACCCCGAGCCAGACAGCTTGCCCATTACGCTGGGATCACTCACTCCCACGCTGTAAGTACCCGCTGGCAGCGCTCCCACGTCGACCATGACCACCATCCCCGTCGGATCGTCGTGAAAGCCAGCCAGTCCAATGCGCGCCCTTCCCTGCGGAGGCACAGTGTTTGTCCCAGTAGACGTGTTGGCGGCTCCATTGATATTCGCCGCTTCAGCACCGGTAGCAGGCGCAGCCGCGCTTTCCCCACCGGTTGAAGGAGGCACGACGTTCAATCGCACAATTTGTGCCATCGCCCGCTCGCTCGCTCCTTCCGGCTGACCGGCGAAGAATGCCCCGAATGGCCCCGCGTTGTCAACCACCACGTTGTTGCCGCCGTTCGCCGGCATAGCCACCGGCCCAGCGAGCCCCTCGGCGGGCGTTTCGGTCGGCGACGGAACTACCGGATTGCCTTGTTGCGCCAACGGATTCTGCGGGGGCAACCGGACTCCCGGTCCGGGCGACAGAACGCGATAAGCGGTCTGCTTCCCGTTCCGCGAGACGACGACCAAAATGGGCGCGCCTTCAGGTAGGCCACTGCTCAGCCGCCGCATCGCATCGATCCATTTACGATACGAATCTCCCTTGAATCCTTGAAACACGACAATCTCGTCGCCCTTCTTAATGCCCGCATCCCACGCCGGACTCGCCGCTGCAACGTCGATCACCTCGGGAAGGCCGTTCTTCGCTTCTTGAATCGACATACCTAAGACCAACGACTGTCCCTGCGGCGCCGCGCCGCTGCGTTCACCGGGGCGCATCTTCAGTTTCTCGGAATCGGTGGCGCCTTGTGCGGTACTGCTCTGTTTTGCCCCGGGTTTGTTGGGCACGGTCGGAGTCGTCAGTGCGTGCGTCGGTTCCTTCGTAACTGCGTCGCTCTGCGCGTCCGTCTGCGCGTCCCTATCGGCTGCCGCACGGCCGGTGCACATCAACAATAAACCATTTGTCCCGGCTGCACACACAATCGCGACAATAACGGATTGCACTGCATGGCGAAACATATTGGGCCTCTTTCGTCGGAATGTGTCCCCAATCCACCAAACGGCGAAGGAAACGCCGATCGGCACTCGTCACAACGCCGATTCTCTTCCCACGTCCGCATGACGTAGGGCAACTGGCGTGCCTTTCGCGCTAACGGTAGGTTTCCGAGCGACGATATGAAGAGAAGCGTCGCAAAACGACCGGCTTATCCGACCAGACTCGCGATCGTTGCGGCATTTCGAACGGTCACGTATCAACGTGGCCTTTTCACGACCAGTCGAAGGCGACGCATCGTCACACCGGCGCGAGCGCGGCTTCGCTCGCCAGCGGATTGTGCTCTTCGACAGGCGGATGCACGCCCGGCCCATCGGCCGCATACCACTTCGCCAACACGTCGCGCCAGGCGCCCGGCTGCCGCACCGCACAAAAATCGTCGCGCACCTCGATATGGTTTGGGTGAAGCCGCGAGTACTTGATCGCAAACTTACGCATGTCCGGCAGACAGCGCTCCGGCCCGTAAAGCTCTTCCGCCAGGCGATAATGTTCGCAAATCACGTCGCGCTGCTCATGCAGCGTCGGCGGATCGGGCAACCGTTTACCTGCCGCCAGCGCCCGCACTTGCGAAAAGATCCACGGATTGCCGATCGCGCCGCGTGCCACCGTTACGCCATCGACTCCGGTGTAGCGCATCATATCGAGGCATGCCTGCGGGCTGAACAAGTCGCCGCTTCCTAGCACCACGCGCGCCTCCGCAATGTGCTTTAGCTCTCGCAGAAAGTCCCACCGCGATGGGCCGTCGTACCGCTGCTGCACCGTGCGCCCATGTACCGTAATCGCCGCCACACCAAGCTCGAATGCCCCCTCGAAAATTTCGTAGAAATTTTCGCGGCTTTCCGCCGAATCATCGACTCCGCGGCGCATTTTGACCGTGACGGGAATCGAGGCCGGCACCGAATCTCGAACGCGCCGCACAATCTCCAGCGCCACCCGAGGCTGGCTCAAATGATAGCCGCCACGGCACCGCCCCAGTACCTTCTTCACCGGGCACCCGAAGTTGATATCGATCACATCGAATCCGCTTTCCACCAGCCGCAACGCCGCCGGCGCGAAGTCCAATGGATCGGCGCCCATAAGTTGGCCCCCCGTCGGATGTTCCTCCTCGGCCACGTACAAAAAATGGCGATTCTTCCGCCGCGGTTTGACCTGCACGAGAAACTGGTCCAGCATTACCTCGCACAGCGTATACGGCGCGCCCAGCCGCCGCGCAATCACGCGCATCGCCATATCGCTGTAGCCCGAGAGCGCCGCTTGAACCGCCGGAAAGTCCAGCCGCAGCGGCCCGATACGAAGTTCACCGATTTCGTGCGTCATGGCGTCGATTCTGTTCCGCTCCGCTCGACCGAGTCAATCGCAGCACCCAGCGCGCCCTGCAATTCACGCAGTACCGCTGTATCGGTCTCTATTTTCTTGCGACGCATTAGCGCGTCGACCGCCGCCCGTTCGCCATAGTGACCAAGTGCCCAAGCGCACGCGCCCCGCACCAGCGGTTCCGCGTCGTCGAGTCCTGCCCTGAGCGCCGGAATCGCCCTCGGCGTAGGCCGATTTCCCAGCACAATCGCCGCATTTCGCAAGAGGCCGCGCCGCTTTGCTCGCCATAACGGCGTGTGCCGAAATCGTTCACGGAACGCCGTCTCCTCTAGCTCAAACAACTGAATCGCGTCAATCGGATTGCTATCGTCGCGCGGCTCGAACACCACTTCCCGACTCAACGGCGCCCGTGAATTCCAGGGGCAAACTTCTTGGCAAACATCGCACCCAAATACCCACTCGCCGATGCCTGACCGCAGTTTGACCGGAACCGAATCGCGCAATTCGATCGTGAGGTAACTAATACACCGCGATGCATTGAGCACGTACGGCTGCGGAAATGCCCCCGTTGGGCACGCATCCAAGCACGCTCGGCACGTGCCGCAGTGATCGGTCTCGTGCTCCGCATCGTAAACCAATTCCACGTCGATCAGCAGCCCGGCGAGAAAGAACCAGCTTCCCTCATTGCGGTTGATCAACAGTGTGTTCTTGCCGATCCAACCGAGACCCGCCAACTGAGCAAACTCCCGCTCCAACACCGGCGCAGTATCGACCACTCCACGCACATGCGCGTCCGGCAATCGCGTAAGCAGCCAATCGGCCACGGCGGTAAGTCGGTCGCGAATCAAATCGTGATAGTCGGCCTCGCCCCACGCATACCGCGAGACGCGTCCTTCTCCCGCGCGCGGCGCCGCCGGTTCGGCAGTCCGATAATTCATCGCCAGCATGACGACGCTTCGTACGCCGTCCAAGACGCGATTAGGATCCGCATACGCATCCCGGCGGTCCGCCAGATATTGCATCTGGCCCGCGTATCCGGCAGCCAACCATTCATCGAACCGGGCCGCTCCCCGTGGCGACACGGCGGGGCATACGCCGCAGAGCGAAAACCCCAATTCGGTCGCCCGTCGCTTTAGCTCTCGCGTGAGGTCCTCGCTCTCCATTCCAGCATTCTACCGGCCACGCCACGGCCCTTTACGCAAAAAAGGTATCAGGAATCCAATCAGCAGTTTATCATGACATTAGTGGTCAATGACAATTGATATTGATATTGAGTGACGCTGAACTCGCAAGAGTTCAGTTGAACTGCTGGTTCCGAATTCTTGCGCGAAGCGGGTATCCTCGTTACTCAAATGACCACAATTCGTCGTGGCCTTGTTGCTGTGCAATTCGTGGTACGCCGAAGGCGTTTCACTCCGCAGACCAGGGTCGCCGCGAAGCGGCGCACCCTGGGTGGACACACGGTGTACCTGACGTTTACGCCGCAGGCGTTACACATCGGCCGTATGGGATTTACAAACCACAAGGTATAACTCCTGCGGAGTAACCGAAGCCACCCGGCACGTAATCCCAGGGTGCGCTGCTGAGCCGCGACCCTGGGCTGCGGAGTTGAACCGCTTCGCGGTAAAATAGCTGTCTCCAAGAAAAATCGCATAATACTCAGCCGGAACCCATGGTGGTCGCTTGAGGAAAGTGGATACCCATATCTTGCGACGCCGGCTCCACCGACACAATCGAGTGTCATTGACCACTAGAACGGCCATTGGGATTTTTTGATGGAACGCTTCGCCGATCGTCTGGCCACAGCAGTACAGCGCAGGGGAAATGCCGTCTGTGTCGGGCTCGATCCGCGCTGGAGGAATTTGCCGGAATCGTTTCGTCGCGGTCATGATGAAACGTACTCTGCCATGGCCGATGCATACAGGCAGTTCTGTAACGAAGTTTGTGACGTCATCGCTCCGTTCGCGCCGATCGTGAAAGTCCAAGCCGCGTTTTTTGAAGAGCTTGGCCCATCCGGCATGGCGGCCATGGGCGAAGTCATTGCGCATGCACAGAACCGGGGGCTACTTGTGATCGTCGATGGCAAAAGGAACGACATCGGCAGCACGGCGGAGGCATACGCACGCGCGTATCTGGGTCGCGAGCGAAGTGCCTGGCATGCCGATGCTCTCACCGTAAGTCCCTATCTGGGCGATGACAGCCTCTCGCCGTTCGTTGAGATTGCCGAGGAGCGCGCCGCCGGCGTGTTCGTTTTGGTGAAGACTTCCAACCCAGGTGGCCAGTTTCTGCAGGACCTTTCTTCTGCGGGCAGCAAGATCTACCGCCGCGTGGCCGCGCACGTTGAGCAACTTGCTGCGGCGTCGACGGGCGAATGTGGCTATGGCGCAGTCGGCGCCGTCGTTGGCGCAACCTATCCCGAGCAGCTGAGCGAGCTCCGCCAGGCGATGCCGCATACGTGGTTTCTCGTTCCCGGTTACGGTAGCCAGGGAGGTACTGCCGCGGACGTTGCGGTGGCCTTTGATTCGAACGGGCTAGGAGCGATTATTAACAATTCGCGCAACATTATCTTCGCGCATGAGCGAGCCGAATTCGCGCAGCGACTTGGCCCGGCTCGCTGGCAGGAAGCTGTCGAAGCTGCCACGCGGCAAATGATTGACGAGCTAACTGCAGCGATTCCCCGTCGATAGCCGCCAGTTGTCGGGCCGATTGGGTTCCGAATTGGTTGCGCCGGCACCAACTGGCACCCCTACACTCATCCCAATTTGCTAAAACGACGCAACTATTCGGTCGAGCGCTGTCGAACCTGCCGCGCAACATCCTTGAGCCGTCGATCGTCCTCCTAATAGCATCGGATTTTCCAACACGCTTGGCATTCGCTTTGCTGTGCTGGTCGCGACGCGTGCTTCTACTCTATTCTGGTGAGCAGCGGTAGCAAAATGCCCGCCATTACGCGCCGTGCCCAATGTGCACGGCGACAAATTGCCAACGGCCCGAAGGCCAAAGGAGTGCAAGATGAGGAAAATGATGTACGTGGGTATGTGTTGGGCGATGACTTTTGGTTTGGCTGCGGTCGCGCTTGGACAGCAATCGACT
>DASZZA010000892.1:0-2624 GCA_035545135.1 Lacipirellulaceae bacterium
GAGATTACGCCCGAGGATGTGCTTCTCGCCGAACGGACCGCGCGGGAGATGCAGCTTGACCTGATCGGATGGTATCATTCCCATCCCAATGCGCCGGCGCGGCCCAGCGAATTTGATCGCGAACATGCGTGGCCGTGGTACAGCTATATTATTGTAAGCATTCGGGATGGCGCGCCGAAGGAGATGACGTCTTGGCGATTGCAAGATGACCGTTCAGCCTACGATTCCGAGGCAATTGAATCGGTAACCGCTTGAATGGGCATCTAATTGGCCGGGTTGAGGCGCAGAAATGCGGTTCTAATCGCAACAGCAAAGAATTAAAAGTCGATGTAAGTTGCTGAAAACAAAGAACAAGACTTTTTCTAATCGCAATCAGAACGCCGTAAACGCGAAATCGGCAATGAGGAGAATCGGATGCCAGTGAAAGTCATGATCCCCACGCCCCTGCGGGCCTATGCGGGCAAACAGGATAGCGTGCATCTGCAGGCGGCAACCGTCGGCGAAGCCCTTTCGTCTCTCACAGGGCAGTTCGCCGAACTGAAGCGCCACCTCTTCACGGAGGACGGGCGTCTGCGTAGCTTCGTCAACGTCTACGTGAACGACGAAGACATCCGCTATCTTCAAAAGGACCAAACCAAGGTAAAGGAAGGCGACACCATCAGTATCGTCCCTTCGATCGCAGGCGGTCTTTAGCTTTGATGTTTCGTGATGCGCGTGCCTCTGCCAATCGGACGTGCCGCGGATGAAACGACATAGGAGCGTATGCTTGTTTACCCTGAGTGTTCTTGCAAAGGGCTACGCCCTTGTGATTGACGCAGGAGATTTGTAATGCCAACGAAAACAGAAACGCACGCAGCCCCGGCCCAGAATCAACCGGCCACGACGCTCTCCAAAGAGGAGATCCTTCGCTATAGCCGTCACCTGATCATGCCTGAAGTCGGCATGGAGGGTCAGCTCAAGCTCAAGAACGCTAAGGTGCTCTGCATCGGCACGGGCGGCCTGGGTGCGCCCCTCGGACTCTATCTCGCAGCAGCGGGCGTAGGCCGCATCGGCATCGTCGATTTCGACGTAGTCGACAACACAAACCTGCAACGGCAGGTGCTGTTCGCCAATGATGACGTCGGCAAACCGAAAGTCGCGGCTGCAGCGGCGCGCTTGCGCGGACTAAACCCAGACATCACAATCGACGTGCACGAAACGCATCTCTCGAGCGACAACGCCCTCGAAATATTCAAGGACTACGACATCATCGTCGATGGCACCGATAACTTCCCCACGCGCTATCTCGTAAACGATGCCTGCGTCCTGCTGGGCAAGCCCAATGTATACGGTTCGATCTTCCGCTTCGATGGCCAGATCACCATTTTCGGCTATCCGGGCGGCCCCTGCTATCGCTGCCTCTACCCAGAACCACCCCCGCCCGGCCTAGTTCCCTCTTGCGCCGAAGGCGGAGTTTTGGGTGTATTACCCGGTATCGTCGGCACGATCCAAGCAGCGGAAACTCTAAAACTCATCCTTGGCAAAGGCGATCCGCTCGTCGGACGCTTGCTGCTCTTTGACGCTATGGGCATGAAGTTCCGCGAGCTCAAGCTGCGCAAAAACCCGGAATGCCCGGTCTGCGGAGAGCACCCAACTGTCACCGAACTAATCGACTATGTCCAGTTTTGCGGTATTCGCGGCGAGGAGGCGCCAAGCACCGTGACAAACATTCCTGAAATTACCCCGCGTGAGTTGAAAACGCGGCTCGACCGCGGCGACGACCTATATATCCTCGACGTCCGTGAGCCCCACGAATACCAAATCTGCAATCTCGGCGGGCACTTGATCCCGCTTGGCGAGCTTTCCCGCCGCGCGGCGGAGCTCGACTCGTCCAAGGAAATCGTCGCTCACTGCCGCAGCGGCAAGCGCTCGGCGGAGGCTGTCGACTTCTTGCGGAAGGCGGGATTCAAGAAGATTTGGAACTTGAAGGGCGGAATCCTGGCGTGGTCAGACGAAGTCGATTCGTCAGTGCCCAAATACTAAGCAAGTCGAGTTTATAATGGAGGCCTGATGCCAGGCACAAAGATCACGGTTCGCGACAACGGTTCTCTGTTCATCGAAGGCGACTTTGAAGTCCTGGACGCGACCGGCAAAGCGTTCGGTTTAGCAGGACGCACTGCCATTTCACTGTGTCGTTGTGGCCAATCAGAAAAGAAGCCCTTTTGCGACGGCGCCCACAAGCGCCACGGCTTCCAAAGCGCCTGCATGGCTCACGATTTGCCGGCGCCGCAACCGAAGGTCTAGCGAAAGCAGCAATTCTTTATGGACCGGGAATCCTCTTCCCGGTCCTTTTCGTTTTTCCATGCCAGCTGAACCGCCGCTGGTGACCAATACGTCACTCCCCCTCGCATGAGACGTGTGCAACCCCGCCATAATGTTACGCTTCTCTAGTACTAGAACTATGTAGAGTTTCGGCCTATCACGTGCTGTACCTTCTTGGGGGCACGTGTACTTGGGGGCTTTGTGGTTCAACCGGGCAAAGTTTGGCGATTCATTCATCGTTTTCGCATTCTGCTGCTGGGCATCATAGCCGTACTGGCTTACTGCACTCTGCTTGGGGTGCTTCGCAGTTCGTCGTACGTGAC
>DASZZA010000893.1:0-5969 GCA_035545135.1 Lacipirellulaceae bacterium
CGAACGTTGGTGGCGCGAATGGCTAAACATGACCCTGGGAGGTCCCGCGTGACTGGCCAGCCCCGCGTGCTGATTGTCGATGCTTCGCGTGAATCGCGCGAAGTTCTGAGAATGCTGCTCGAGCTGCGAGGCGCGGCCGCCATTGAGGCCGACAATCCTCAGCAAGCCCTGCAATTGGCACACGCGATGCAACCTGACCTCATCCTGCTCGATGCCGATAGCGATTTGTCGGCCACAGGAATACCCACGAACGACCTGCGCGAAGCCGCCAACCGCAACAATACGCCGATCGTTATTCTCGGTAAGCTGCGGCGTCGGCAGGGCGAGCTTGAGTCTGGCCAGGTCGTTATGAAGCCCTACCATTACGGACCTCTCATCCGTAAAATAGACAGCTTACTGGCCGCCGCGTAAGTGCGGCCGGTCAAGCTCTTCCTTGAGAGGGACTGTTCCCATTTTCCGACGCGGTGGTTTGCATTCGTCGCCTTGTTTCGGAAAAAGGGGACTGTCCCTTTCGCACAAGCAAAGGGGGACGGTCCCCTTTTCTTGCTAAGGATGTTCGCGCATCAGCGCTGCAACGAAAGAAAAGGGGATAGTCCCCTCGCGAGGATCTCATCGTGCCGTCGCTGTTTGTGATCCAAGGCCGCGACCAAGGTACGCGATTCCGGCTCGACGGCTCGACCGTCACACTTGGCCGTGGCACATCCAATGCTGTTCAACTGCACGACACGGAAGTATCGCGCGAGCATGCGGAGTTCAGCCGCCGGGGCGACGTGTTCATCATCCGCGACCTCAATAGTTCGAACGGCACGTTCGTCAACGGCAAGCCCATAAAAGAGCACGAGTTGGCAAGCGGTGATCAACTTCAACTGGGTCGAACGCTGCTGTTGTACACAGGGGTGACCGAAGGCCGCGCCGAAGACCTCGCGGACAAGATAAGGTTCGTCTCTCGGTCCGACGAGGGCGACGGTTCGCGCATCGTACATTCGATGCACCAATCCGAGGGCAGCGAGATACTCGCCGCCCCGGACAGCGAACGTTCGTCGCCGTGGCTGGCCAGGGCCCGCAGCAATCTGCAGATCATGTATCGTACGGCGCTTGCGGTCAGTCACACGCTCGACATTGATCAACTACTTGCCCGCATCATGGAGATGATCTTCGAGTGGGTCGACGCCGATCGCGGCTGTATCATGCTCAAGGACCTTGATACAGGCCAGCTTATACCGAAAGTTCGCCGCCATCGCCGCGGTTTGCAGGTCGATGAGCGGATCACCATCAGTCAAACGATTCTGGATTACGTGGTTGACCGCAACGAAGGCGTGCTCACCAGCAACGCCCGCGACGACGACCGCTGGGACGCGGCCAAAAGCATCCTGCGAATGGGCGTCCGCGAAGCGATCTGCGTACCTATGCAGGGTCGCTACGACGTCGTCGGAGCGATCTACATCGATACCTCGCTTACGCCGCAGCGGATCATCCAGCAGGGCGCCGCCAATAAGTTCACTCAAGAACATCTCAAGCTAATGATCGCGATTGCCCACCAGGCGGCCCTCGCGGTCGAAGACACCTCGTACTACAAAGCGATGGTGCAAGCCGAACGGCTCGCTGCCATTGGTCAAACGATCGCGTCGCTTTCGCACCATATCAAGAACATTCTGCAAGGCGTACGCGGCGGCAGCTATCTCATCGAAATGGGGATGAAGGACCACGCGAAGTCGATTTCCGATGGCAAAATAGATGTCGAAAGCGCGGAGCGTGCCGTGGGAATCATGCGTAAAGGCTGGGGCATCGTCGAGAAGAATCAAGAGCGCATTTCGACGCTCGTCCTCGATATGCTTACGTTCAGCAAGGAACGCGAACCGGTGCCCGAAGCAGCTAATCTCAACGAGCTCGTTTCCGATGTGACGGAACTCATGAAATCGCGCGCGGAAGAAGCTAACGTCGAGCTCATTTGGCTGCCGGCGCCGACGATGCCGACGCTCATGTTCGATCCTGAATGTATGCACCGTGCTGTGCTCAATGTTGTCACGAACGCGATCGATGCTTGCCATGAGCGCGATCCGTCGCCAGATTCAGGAAGGGGCCGTGTCGAAATCTCCACGCAATATAGCAATGCCGAACGAATGGCACGCGTCGCCGTGGTCGACAACGGCAGCGGCATCGAACCCGATGACCTCGAAAAAATCTTTGCCGTATTCGTCTCACGGAAAGGTGGGCGCGGCACCGGCCTCGGGCTGCCGGTCAGCCAGAAAATCCTCGAAGAGCACGGCGGCCGCATCCGCGTTGAAAGCAAAGTGGGCGAGGGAAGCCGTTTTACGCTTGAATTCCCGGCCATTTCCCCGCCGCAATCCGTTACCGCGCCGGGCGTACCTCAGTCCGTTCGCGGCAGTACGAATATCGATATCGTCCCCGCCGACAGCTCACATGCCTGAAGGTCAAAGGTGTCTGGGTAAACAAGGTGTCAGATACCTATTCGACGAAAAAGAATGCGCCATCGCCATTGTCGGACGAAGAGGTATCTGACACCTTTTTGCGCTTCGACGCAGGCGAAATTCGCTCGTCCACGTTCGTCCGTCACTTCGAATTTCACGAAAGCCTGGAGTCTACCAACGACCGGGCTGCGCAGCTTGCGCGGGATCCTGTGGTCGAGTTGCCTGCCTTAATTGCCGCCCGCCATCAAACAGCAGGTCGCGGCCGCGGAAAGAACATTTGGTGGTCAATTGACGGTGCCCTCACGTTCAGCATGTTACTCGAGCCTGCCGCCCACGGTATTCGCGTCGCCAACTGGCCGCAGCTTTCGCTCGCCACGAGTGTCGCCGTCTGCGACGCGCTTGAGATCGAACTGCAGCGAGCCGGGGTATCGTCACCCCCGGTTGCCCTCGCGGATGCGCAGCCTCGCTCCGATCCACCACCCGCACGCACCGGCCGACGGATGGTCTGCAATCCGCGATCACTCCGCCTCGCCATCAAATGGCCCAACGACGTCGTCTTGGACAGCAATAAGATTTGCGGCATCCTCATCGAATCGCCCAGTGGCGCTGCGCCGGCTAAGCACCGTCTGATCATTGGGATCGGCATCAACGTCAATAACTCGCTGCGCTTTGCTCCACCCGACCTGGTAAATCGTTCAACGTCGTTGTTCGACGCATCCGGCAAGCAGCATTCACTGCAAAAAGTGCTCATTCAAACGCTCGATCGGTTGGAGCAGCGAATCATCCAGCTTGAGCATCGCGATGTGGAGCTTTCCGATGCATGGCAAAAACGTTGCTGGCTGTCGGGACGGAAAGTCCGCATTCAGACAGCTCGACGTTCGATCGAGGGGGATTGCGTGGGCATTGCCGATGACGGCGCGCTGGTAGTGTGTATGGATGGGGCCACGGAGCGTATCTATGATGGCAGCGTACAAGTGCTTTAATAGCACCGCAACTGATAATTATTTTGCCGTCGATTGGCTGGACATGGACCATGTAAACACAGTTGTACCAAGCGTTTACGTAGAATACAGGAAGTGGAATAACTTTTTCTGGTTAAAAAACTGAACTCGGTATTTGACAAAAGGCTGCCGAGTGCTTATTCTCCAACTTAGCTAACTGCGTCAGGGCTCCGCGGTGGCATATTTGCGCAGCGTTCCTTGGTGGTGGCATCTGCGGGAGGAGAACTAATGTTGCGGAAAAGGATCGCGTTGGCTGCAACAGCAGCCTCGCTGGCTATCTACTCATTTGCTTCAGCAGCGACGATTGTCGACTTCAAGCCGCTGCCCGTTTCTCCGACAATGCCGGAGTTCCAGTTCAACCGTGCCCTTGGCGGTGGAATTCCTGTATTTCGCGCCGCGGCCGGCGCTACCGGCAACGGAGATGGCACTTTACCTGTACCGAACCAAGTTGCTGGCGGGCTTGATGCGGAAACTCCGTTCATCATTCCGGGTATTCCAGGCAGTGCGATCAATTTTGCGGCTGGAACGACGGAGTTCTTTGATTCCACTCTTCAATTTCCGGCGGGTCTGGCGGCCAACGCTCCGGCGATCGCTGCGGGCGGTGCCTTTATCCAGCAACTGTCGCCGGGAACATTTAACCTGTTTAGCACCGATCCTCCAGGCCCACAGCTGCCAACTTTATTGCTGAGCGGCAACATCAGCACCGCCTCGTTCGTCATTGGTGCATTCAACGCTGGTGCGGCGTTTAATGCCACGGGTGTCAACTATACTGGCGGGGTGATTTTCAATGCGCTCGTTGCGGCGGGCGGCACTGTAAACGGCAATAGCCTGTCGTTCAGCATGGTGGACGTGGCCCCGCCATTTGGCATTGCCGGTGACGGATTCCTCGCCAATTTTACTGCCAATGGCACGGGGCTCTTTAACGTTAACGTAATACCCGAGCCGGCGTCGCTGACGCTGGTTGCATTGGCCGCCGGCGCGCTGTTCTTTCGGCGCCGTTAAGCATCGAAGCCAGCAATTTATTTGCTGGAGTGTAGCATCCCTTAAATCGGAAACCCGGCCGGTGCGCCGACGAATGGGTTCGTGCGTTTTTCGCGCCCAATCGTGGTTTCCAAACCATGGCCGGGATACACAATCGTATCTTCTGGCAGCGTGAACAGCTTCGTGTGGATAGCGTCGCGCAGCTTTTCGAAGCTTCCATCAGGAAAATCGGTACGGCCAATACTGCCGGCGAATAGGACGTCGCCGCCGAACACGCGCCACGGCTGTATCTGCTTGCAAACGAGCACGATGTGGCCCACCGAATGACCGGGCACTTCGAACACATCGAACTCGAGTTTTGCTGCGGCAAACTGATCGCCTTCTCGCAATGTGCGGTCCGCCGGAGGACTCGTCAGCGGGAATCCGAATGGTGCCGACAAGTTGAGATTCGGATTCACGAGTTTCTCGGCATCACCCGCTCCGATTACAATTGGGCACGATGGCCATCGACGCTTTAGCTCGGCGTTACCCGCAATATGGTCGCTGTGGCCATGCGTACAGACGATCGCCACCGGCTCGAGCGAATGCTCTCGCAGATAATTGACGATAGCATCCGGCTCAAAGCCGGGGTCAAACACAATGCATTCATTCTGGCCGCTCACGTGGGCGATATAGGTATTCTCGTCAAACGGCATCGAGACCACGGTCCCGACTTCCATGCGCAATTTTGGCACGATAAATATCCCTTCCAACGAGTTGGCCGTTTGTCTACGATGTTTGCAGTAAATTCCTTCCGCTGGAAGGAACGCCCGCAGGTTTTTTACACATTTTCAGCGACTCACGTCTCGCATAACCGCCGACACTTCCACCACCCCCCACCCGTGGCCTACGAGAATTGTATACCGTTTGGCTGGCACGGATGCGAGTAGCTTAACGACTCGTGACCAAGCCGTTAGACCAGATCGAATGGATTCGACCCAGTACGATACTTCCCGCCTCATCCTTCTGCGTTTCAATCGGATCGTCAGGAGACTGAAATGAGTTCGAGACTCGCGTTCACGTACTCGCATATCACCGGATTCTGCCTCGCGGCGTTCGCGCAAGTGTTGTTCGTCTCGAACCCGGCGCTTGCCGAGGAGGCCCCTTCGCAATCGGTTTACCGCGTGGCGAACGAGACAACGGCAGCGCAGCCGGCAACCACTGAGACCGGTTCCGCAACAACAGCCGCGGTGCCAGCGTCGCAATCGAGCGCCCATACGGCACTGGATTTCGCGCAAAAGTCAGGCGAGCACCCGCTAGCGCCGCTGCTTCGCGCGCTCAAGATCAGTGAAGCGGAAATAGACCGCAACATCCACGACTACTCGTGCACTTTTGCCAAGCGTGAGCGAGTGGACGGTGAACTGGGCGACTACCAGATCATCCTCTTAAAGGTCATGCAGCAGCCGTTCAGCGTGTACATGCGATTTCAGCAACCCTACTCCGGGCGAGAAGTGGTGTATGTCGCCGGGCAGAACGACGGCAAACTGATCGCACTTGACGCTGGCATCACGCGGTACCT
>DASZZA010000894.1:0-10339 GCA_035545135.1 Lacipirellulaceae bacterium
TGTCGATTGACGTCGGTTGGCGCTTCTGAAATTCCAATAAAATCAAGGAAAAGTGCTTTCTGACGTCTCTGGACATCGGCGCAAATCGCCTACCATCGGCCTCGCGTTTGTGGACCAATTTGTGGACCCGGGGATGCCGTCTCGGGAAACCCAGCTCGTTGGCGCGGCCACCTTGCGAACCTGCTCCCGAAGCCGTCTAAGGTCGCCAAGGTCCGTTTTTTTTGGGGTTCCTCATCGTTAGGGCGTACTCTTCGAGTCAATGCGGCAACTCTCCAGCAAGCTTAATCAGCTCTGCTATATCTATGCCCAGTTGCCTTGGCTCATGAGCGCCACAGCGAATAAATCGGTGAAGCGATTGTGGATGCTCATGATTCACTATTTGGCGTCGTGAAAGATGATTCCCACGGTATGCCTTTGGCCACTCCTGATTTCACTGACGCCATGACGAAGGTTGACACGATATGTACCTCGCGTTCCGCGCACAGGGCGATGATGGACGGCAAACACCACGGCATCGCCCTGTCGCAGCGGAACGACCGCGGCGCGCGACTGCATGCGCGGACGCTGTTCCATCAGAATGAATTCGCCGCCCTCGAAATCACGGCCCGGTTTCGAAAGCAAGACGGCGACCTGGAGCGGGAACACATGCTCGCCGTAAAGGTCTTGGTGAAGGCAATTGTAGTCACCCGCAATGTACTGCAACAGTAGCGGCGTCGGCCGCGTCTGACCCGCCTCGTGGCATCGTTTCAGAAACTCCGCATGTGTTTTGGGATACTGAACATCGACGCCCATTTCGATGTTCCAGCGATTGGCGATACGCGCCAGTTCGGGGTAAAGCGTGGTCCGAAGCTCGCCGATCCGGCTGGGCAATGGATAGGCAAAGTACTTGTATTCGCCGCTTCCAAAACCATGTCGGGCCATGACGATGCGCGTGCGAAAGCGCTGCTCATCATCGTACATCGTCGCGATTTCCCCACAGGTCTGCGGCGTCAGGAGCTGCGGCATTACCGCGAAACCTTTGGCGTCAAGATCGGCGTCGACACGCGCCCAATCGACGGACATGTCGCTCGGATCGACGCTGTCTTTCGCGAGAATCACGTTGCTCATGATTTCGCCTCGCGCTCGATCAGTTTGCGTTTGCGCTCCACGCCCCAGCGATAGCCTGATAGCGAACCATCGTTACGTACGACCCGATGACATGGGATGGCCACGGCGATCTTGTTCGCAGCACAGGCTGCTGCAACAGCCCGGACGGCTTTTGGCATGCCGATCCGCTCGGCAATCTCGCTATAAGTTGCGGCTGTGCCGACGGGAATCTCGCGGAGCGCCTGCCAGACGCGATGCTGGAACGCCGTGCCGCGAACATCGAGCGGCAGGTCGAGGCCTGTTTCGGGAGCTTCGACCAAGCCCACGACTTTGGCCATGACATCCTCGAAGGCGCGGTCGCCGCCGATCAGATTGGCCTTGGGAAAGCGGTCCTCCAAATCGTGGACGAGCGCCTCAGGATCATTGCCAAATAGGATAACTGCGATGCCCTTATTGCTAGCGGCGACCAGGATCGAACCGAGAGAGCATTCGCCGACCGCAAATCGCATATCAGCATTGCTGCCGCCTGAGCGGAAATCCTTCGGGGTCATACCAAGGACTTCTGCGGAATTCGCGTAAAAGCGGCCGCTCGAATTGAAACCGGATTCGTGGATAGCTTCGGTCACGGATGTGCTCCCTGTCCTTGCACTCTGGTCCTTGCTGCCAAATTCAAATTGCTGGTGTTCAACTCCTACAAGTCCAGAACGACCCGATAACGTGCCTTGCCATCGAGCAAATGCTTGACGGCGTCGTTGACGCGAGTAATCGGAAAATGCTCGGTCTGTGGCAGGATCTTATGTCGTGCAGCAAATTCGAGCATTTGCGCCGTCGTGATGGGCGAACCGTTCGGCGATCCTGAAACGCTTCGTTGGGACATGATGATGTCGAACGCATTGATGGGAATGGGCTCAAGCACAGCGCCGACGACATGGAGGCGTCCCTTCGGGCGAAGCGTCGCAAGCATCGCCGGCCAGTCCAATGGCACGTTCACGGTGATGAGCAGCAAATCAAGGCTTTCCGCGACCTTCTTGATCTCGTCCGCCTTTCGGGAATTGACGACGCGGTGGGCGCCGAATCCGCGCGCTTCGTCCGCTTTGGAATCCGTAGACGTGAATGCCGTGACCTCGCAGCCCCAGGCCTTTGCGAATTGAAGGGCAAGGTGGCCAAGCCCACCAATTCCGACGACGCCAACACGGTCGGTTGGCCGGACATCAAAGACTTTGAGTGGCGTAAACACGGTCACGCCACCGCAGAGTAGCGGCCCTGCATCGCCGGGATTCAAGCCTTCCGGAAGCGGCACCGCCCACGGCCATTGGGCGCGGACGCGATCAGCAAATCCTCCGAAATGGCCAACGATGGTCGGGACATTTTCGGCGCAGAGATTGCCTTCGCCATTGAGACATTCGGCGCAGTGCATGCAGCTCGCCGAGCCCCAACCGACGCCGACGCGCTGACCGATCTGCAACCCTTTCGCATTGTTGCCGAGTGCGACGATCTTACCGATCACCTCGTGCCCCGGGATCACTGGATAGCTTGAGATGCCCCATTCATTGTTCATCACCGAGACGTCGGAATGACAGAGGCCGCAGGCTTCGACGGCAATTTCGACATCCTCGGGCGCGAGTGGGCCCGGGTCATAGCTGTAAGACTCCAGCGGCTGGTTTGGGCCTTTAGCCGCCCACGCATTGATGCTCACGTGTTGGTCTCCTTACTTGGAATCACGAATGTGGTTGCTCTTTGCAGACGCCGATGCGCTTGCCGGTTTGCCGTTCGCTCATGGTCATGTTCTTGCCGCCCATCTTCATGTCGAACACGCCCGAGAAACGGTCGGGCCAAAGCTGGAACTTGGCCCAGGCGACCGCTTGGTTGTGGCCTTCGCAAATGAGATCGAAGGTCAATTCATCGGCGTTCTGGCGAATGTTGGAGGCCGGGCAGCGGGCGAGGGGATTGTTTTCGCTTAGGACGACGATCCCGTGTGTGCCGCTGCCAGTGACGCAGATTTTAGCTGTCTTCTGGACACCCATGTCCTCCACGTGGGGCATCTCCAGCTTCATCTGAACTTCGTATTCACCCGGTTGCAGCAATTTGAGACTTTCCGCGCTGGCGCCGGATACGAGAAGGAATAGAGCACCCGCCGTTATGATCCGTCCCATGACCTCAGACCTCCGATCTTGCTTGGGTGGTCTTGAGCACGAGTTGTTGGCGTCCGCGTCCTGTTTCTTGCTCTCAAATTCGCAATGGGCATGAATTCTAGAGCGGGAAACGAGGTATGCAGGGCATTGCCCTGCTTTGAATCGATTGAACAGCCGATCAAATCCTCGAATCGGAAATCACTGGGATCAGACGTTTGAGATGAACACGCAAAGTCCGAGCCAAGTCATTTCGCGCCGTGCAGTTCTGTTTGGCGCGCCGGCCGCGTTGTCAATTGCGGCCACTTTCAGTCGAGCGCAGAGCTCGGCGACCTTGCTGATTTCGCACCCGGCCTTCGAAAGACACGACCCCGGGCTGTTCATCGTCGAACGGCCGGCACGCGAGCAGGCCATTATGGAAGCACTGGCGGCTGCAAATTTTGGCGGCTTAGTCCGCCATGAAGCTCCCCTTCGTGCAGATGTTTTGGAGGCAATAGAACTCGTTCATACGCGTGGCTACGTTGAATCTCTGCGTGCTCATGCTCAGGATGAGGCGCGCCTTCCTTTTGCCATCGATGACGACACGGTGATGTCTACAGGCTCATGGGAAGCGGCGATGCGGGCGGTCGGTGCGGGACTGCATGCGGTCGATCATGTCATGGAAGCAGGCAATACCATCAAGAATGCTTTTTGCCCCGTGCAGCCGCCCGGCCATCACGCCGAAGCCGATCGAGCCATGGGGTTCTGCCTTTTCTCGAACATCGCCATCGCCGCGAAATATGCCCAGGATCGTCATGGTGGGGCGCGCGTCGCGGTGATCGACTTCGATGTCCATCACGGGAATGGAACGCAGCGCACCTTCTGGGAAAACAAAAACCTGTTCTATGGTTCGACCCACGAAATGCCGCTCTTTCCAGGCACCGGATCGGTTTCGGAAGCAGGCGTTGGAAATATCTTCAATGCTCCGCTCAAAGCCGGCGATGGCAGTGTTGAATTCCGCGCGGCAATGACGGAACGGATACTGCCAGCCTTAGATGAGTTTCGTCCGGAGCTAATTCTGATTTCGGCTGGGTTCGATGCACATGAGGGAGACCCTCTGGGACACACTCGACTGCATGAAGCCGATTATACCTGGATCACACAGCGCGTTATGGAGATTGCTGACAAGCGTTGTTCCGGCCGCATCATCTCAATGCTGGAAGGCGGCTATGTCCTGAAAGACCTCGCACGATCGACAGCGGCCCATGTCAGCGCCTTGATGTCGGCGTAGTTATTTTTGGCTGCAGCACTGATTGTAAAATACTTACGAAGAATCTCGATTGAACGCCTTGTCAACATCGGTTTCTTCGCCTGCGGCGTGCGCATCCTTTTCAAGCAATACGTCTGCGAACTCTGCGAGACGTTTCCATTCGGCAATTGGTGCGGGATGCCTGCCGTCGGGAACGAAGGCGGATTCCTCAACCATCTCCATCTTGTGGATGTAGCGTGGGCAGTTGGAGAAGACATTGCGGATATTGATCCGGATGATGAGCTCGGCTCCCGGATAGCGCTTAAGGAGGCGATCGTCCTTTGATGCTTCGGCGGTGCCGCTTATTCGTAGACGAGCTTGCCGTTCAAAATCGATGAAGAGTAATGCGACGTGAGCATTTTCCGATAAATTGCCAACCGACAAAAACATTCCGTTTCCATCGTAGCTCGGAAACGCGAGCGTTGATTCATCAAGCACCCCAACGAACCCTCGCGGTCCGCCTTTATACGAACAACTCGGACGTCCTTCGGCGTCGGCTGTCGCGAGAAAGAACATGTTCTGGTGCGCGATGAAGGCCGCATCGGAAGCTGTCAACGCGGGCTTAACCCCGGTGTCGCGGAGACGATCGGCCATTGCGCGGACCTTGAACTCATCCTGCCATTTACGGTGGCTGTCGCGATAGAAGCCGTTGACCGCTGCGAGCTTGGCGGGCCCCTCGCGTTTGACGTGCGGCTGGAGAATCGCCGCGAGATTGTCCAGACAAACGACCCAATTTCGCTTATTCAAATCGCTCGCGAATGCGGTGCCGATTTTCTCGTGCGTAACGGTCAACTCGGTCGATCTCTCGCCTAGCGTGCGAAAGTCCGCGACAACTAATGAGGGCGATCCTTTAAGTGCAGAGGCAGGCCCGCTGTAGTTCCAGGTCATCGCCAGTCGGCGGTTGGGGATCACCTCGCAATATGATCCGCTGATGACGTAAGCTTCACCGGCAGGATCCTGACCTTCGATACTGTATTCTCCGCCCTCGCGAACATCGAGCGATACGGCATTGACGATACACGAGCCAGGCGCAAGCCATTGCGCAATCAAATCCGGCTGAGTCCAAGCGGAAAAAACGTCTGCGACGGGAGACTTAACGCGCCGTACCATTGCCAGGGATGGAAGCTTCCGTCTTCGATCACTTGCCATGACGGTTCTTGGCTCTACTGTTCAAAAGCTTCTCGAGTTTATCGAGGCTGCCGGACCAGAACTTTTCGTAGCCGCCGAGCCAACGATAGGCCTCGTTCATTGGCGCCGTATTGAGATGGCACATATGAATGCGGCCCTTGATCTCCCGGTCGATCAGCCCGACTTTTTCAAGCGCCTTGATGTGTTTTGATATGGCATTCAGCGAAACGGGAAAGGGCTCCAAAAGCTCCGTCACCGTGTGAGGGCGTTCTGCAAGCAAGCCGATGATCGCCCTCCGCGTCGGATCGGAGAGGGCGTAAAAAATCTCGTTGAGCTTTGCTTCGCGACGTTCAACCATTGGTGTGAATATATGCGAGGCCTGCAATCGTGTCAAAGTTGTCAATGCGGGTGCTCGGTAACTTTCACTGACCCGAACAAGCAAGCCCCGCGCCGACGGCTCAGCGAAAAAAACATTCGCCGCAAAAGTCAACCGACAGGTTGACAATATTTCGTGAGGAACTATTGTCAACCCTGCGGTTGAGTGTTGGGAAATATGGCGGGAAGATTTCGAAACCTGCTGCAAAGCGCAACGCCGCGCCCCGAAAGGGCTCTCTAAATAATAATCGGAGGAAATCATGCGATTTCGCGTTTCAAGCGCGGCGTTAATGCTGATCGGTGCCTTCGCGGCTCCGGCTTCAGCGAACGACGACGTGCTTAAGCAGACGGCCAACCCGGACCAATGGGCTCGGGTCGAAGGAGACTATGCAGCGACCCGCTATTCCACGCTCAACCAAATCACGACGGACAACGTCGGTCAGCTCAAGGTCGCGTGGACGTTTTCAACGGGCGTTCTTCGTGGCCACGAAAGCGCGCCGCTGGTGATCGGCAACATGATGTACATGGTGACGCCGTTCCCCAATACTGTTTATGCGATCAACCTCGACGACGACCATAGAATCGCATGGGCCTACACGCCGAAGCAGGATCCCGCTGTGGTGCCGATCATGTGCTGCGACGTCGTCAATAACGGCGTGCAGTACGCAGAAGGCAAAATCTTCCTTTATCAGGCAGATACCTCACTCGTCGCTTTGGATGCCAAGACTGGAAAAGAACTCTGGAAAACGGTCAACGGCGATCCCAAAAAGGGCGAGTCGGGCACCATGGCGCCGATCGTCGTGAAGGATAAGGTGATCGTCGGCATTTCGGGCGCCGAGTTTGGTGTGCGGGGACACGTCACGGCTTATGACATGAGCTCTGGCAAGCGTGTCTGGCGGGCTTATAGCCTCGGTCCCGACACAGACATGCTTTTCGATCCAGAAAAAACGACCTCGCTTGGAAAGCCTGTCGGTAAAGACTCCTCACTCAAGACGTGGAATGGCGATCAGTGGAAGATCGGCGGCGGCACGGTATGGGGCTGGTTCTCATACGATCCGGATGCCGATCTGATTTACTACGGTACGGCCAACCCATCGACTTGGAACCCTTCGCAACGTGCGGGACCGGATGGAAAGCCGATCGACCAGAAGTGGACAATGTCGATCCTCGCCCGCAACCCGGATACGGGCGTCGCGAAATGGGCGTATCAGATGACGCCATTCGACGAGTGGGACTATGACGGTGTCAACGAGAATATTCTCGCCGACATCGACGTTGGCGGTAAGAAAACGCCGGTGCTCGTTCACTTCGATCGCAACGGCTTCGGTTACACGCTCAACCGTAAGGACGGTGAGCTGTTGGTTGCCGAGAAGTTCGATCCGGCCGTAAACTGGGCGACCGGAATCGATATGGATAAGGCGAGCCCGAACTATGGACGTCCGATCCGCGTTGCCAAGTACTCGACATTCAGGGACGGCAAAGGGGCCGATGTCAACACGAAGGGCATCTGTCCTGCGGCTCTCGGTTCGAAAGATAGGCAGCCAGCTTCGTTCTCGAAGTTGACCGGTCTCTTCTATGTTCCGACGAACCACGTGTGCATGGACTATGAGCCTTTCAAGGTCTCGTACACGGCCGGGCAGCCTTACGTGGGCGCCACGCTGTCCATGTTCCCGGCTCCGGACAGCCACGGCGGAATGGGCAACTTCATCGCCTGGGATGCCGGCAAGGGCAAGATCGTCTGGTCGAAGCCTGAGCAGTTTTCCGTTTGGTCTGGTGCTCTGACGACGGCTGGTGGCGTTGCTTTCTACGGCACGCTGGAAGGCTACTTCAAAGCCGTCGACCAGAAAACCGGCAAGGAACTGTATAAGTTCAAAACGCCGTCGGGCATCATCGGCAGCGTCATGACCTGGATGCATGGCGGCAAACAGTACGTCGGTGTTCTCTCGGGCGTTGGTGGTTGGGCTGGCATCGGTCTTGCCGCTGGCCTGACAAATCCGAATGACGGCCTCGGTGCCGTTGGCGGCTACGCTGGCCTCAAGCAGTACACCAACCTTGGTGGCTCCTTCACAGCATTCTCGCTGCCCTAAATTGCGCTTCCTCCAGACTCGCAAGTGGTAGTGAGCATCTTGGCCGGCGTGATCACGCTCATGCCGGCCATTTTTGGTAACGTGGATAATGGCTATCGATGTTCGCATCTACCGTTGAAGGCAGCGATTGCTGCACAAGCATTTAGAGCGTCCTCTCGACAAGTCTTGATAATCCAAACATTGTTGGTCGGACCTTTAGCTGCAATATACGCAACCTTTTCTAAGAAGGGCGGCGTAGCACGATGAAACTCCCAGACCTTAATCTTCTCGTCGCGCTCGATATCCTGTTAGAAGAGCAGAGCGTAGCGGGCGCTGCGCGCCGACTTGATCTGAGCGCGCCGGCCATGAGCCGCACGTTATCGAGAATACGCGAGACTGTAGGAGATCCAATCCTTGTCCGGGCCGGAAGAGGTCTCGTTCCGACAGCACGCGCATTAGAACTGCGTGAGCTTGTTCGCAAAACGACGGAAACGGCTGTTGGGCTGTTGCAGCCAAGCTCGATCAATAAACTGGACAACCTCAAGCGCCAGTTCACCATTAGAGCCAATGACGTCTTCGTCGCGGCTTATGGACATCGACTATTAAACGCGCTGCGGGCGCAGGCGCCTAAGGTTTCGCTTCGGCTACGAGCCGAAGTTGATGAGGACGACGATGCTTTGCGCGAAGGACGCATCGATTTGTGGATCAGCGCGAGCAATGCGCTTGACCCAGAAGTTCGGGTAAAAACACTCTTTACGACGCGTTTTCTGGCCTTGGCCCATCGGGACCATCCCATCTTCAAGGACAAGATTACAGCGGAGCGGTTTGCGGCTTACGATCATGTCAACGTCTCACGGCGAGGCGTGACCACCGGACCGATTGACGGAAAACTCGCCGATTTGGGGTTGGGCCGAGTTGTTGCAGTGGTCGCACCGACCTTCACGGCAGGCTTGTTTGCGCTGCCAGAATCAAAGCTGATCATGCCAGCGCCAGAGCATCTCGTCTGGGGATTGGCGCAAATGGCAACCGACATACGAGCCTTTCGCATTCCGCTGAAACTCGAATCTTTTTCGATTCGCCAAGCTTGGCATCCCCGGCTCGACAATGACGCAGCCCATCGCTGGCTGCGCTCGATGATCGTTCAAGTTTGCAAAGAGCAGCCAAGCGGCATGCTCGCGTAGCCATTCGGGACAGAGCGCAGGTATTTTGCGCGACTCACAAGTAGCAGCGCTACGCTCAATCAGTGCGTTCGACGCACGAATACCTTTCAATCGGTGACGTTGCTGCATTTCTTTCAGGAAGCTAACAAGCCTGCGATTGCACCTTTGATTGCGGGACCGAAGTCCAAGTGGCTACCTATCAAGCGCATGGCAACCGAGATTCGATCGGAAAGATCGACCGGTGAACATTCAGGCTACCGATATTGTACAGCAAGCGCCCAGCGTTCAGTTCCCGCCTTTAGCTGCTACGGATCGTTCGCCGAGCTTGCCGATTGCCCCTGCAGTTATCATTCCCCCGTTTGGCCCGCGGATAATCATCGGAATGATCGGCGTGCTTATCGCCGTGATCATGTCGGCGGTAAATTACTACTCTACCGACATAAACATGGGGGACATCCAAGGTGGATTCCTACTCGGCTACGATGAAGCGGCTTGGGCTCGCAGCTTATTCGAGGTCGGGATGGTCCTGGGTATGACGTTCGCGCCGTGGTGCGTCATCACCTTTTCAGTGAAGCGCTTCTGTCTGCTCATGACCGCGACGATGATGATCGTCGGGATTGTGTTTCCATTCGCCCCGAATCTCGTGGTGTTTTATGTCCTGCGCTTTATTCAGGGCTTATCGGGCGGATTTCTCACCCCGATCCTACTGACCGTCGCATTGCGCTATTGCCCGCCACAATACTGTCTCTACGCGTTTGGAGCGTACGCGCTGAGTTCGAATTTCGGGCCCAACATGGCCCTGCCGGTAGCGGCGTGGTCGAGCGATTACGGCGGCTATTCCTGGATATTTTGGAACATTGTGCCATTCAGCATGATCAGCATTGCCGCTGTCGCCTACGGTATCCCGAAAGATCCGCTCCGTCTCGATCGTTTCAAAACGTTCGATTGGGTTGGCGTGCTCACAGGCGTCCCGGCGATCAGCGCCCTTGTCATCGCTGCAAGCCAATGCGATCGCCTGAATTGGTTCGCGTCACCACTGTTTTGCCTTCTACTCGTTGGGGGCGGATTGCTCTTCTGCTTTTTCCTTGTCAACGAGTGGTTTCATCC
>DASZZA010000895.1:0-3802 GCA_035545135.1 Lacipirellulaceae bacterium
GCGATGCCGATGCCGTTGTCCTCGATCCAGAGCCGCACGAATCCCTCCGGCCGGGCCTCGGCCCGGATCCGCACCTGCGGCGCGACCCCGGCGGGAACGAACTTGAGGGCATTGGCGATGAGATTGACGAGCACCTGACGCAGCGTCGTCGGGTGAGCCAGGACCACGGGCCAGGGCGGCAGGCAATCGACGCGCGCCCTGGTCCGCATGATTTCCTCCTCGCAACCGGCGAGGGCGCTCTGCACCGCCGTCTCCAACGGCACCGGGACCAGCTCGATCTTCTGCTGGCTGAGCTGACTGAAGGCGAGCAGGTCGGCCAGCAGGTGATCCATCGTCTGCGCGGCCTGGTTGATGAAATTCGCGAATTCGCGGCCCTGGGGCGGGAGATTCGCGGCGTACTCCCGGACCAGGAGTTCGGCGAAACCCTGCATCGTCCGCAGCGGGGCGCGCAGGTCGTGGGCGATCGAGTAGACGAAGGCCTCCAGTTGCGTGTTGCTGAGCCGGAGCTCGGCGGTGCGATGACCGACGAGCGTCTCCAATTCGGCGGCGTGTGCGGCGAGCTTCAGTTCCGTGGCGCGGAGGGCGCTTTCGGCGGCCTTCCGCGCGGTGATGTCGCGGATGCTGCATTGGACGATCTGCTGATCGCCTTCCTGGTAAAGGTTGCTGACGAACTCCACATCGACCGGGCGGCCATGCTTGGTGCGGAGGGGCAGGTCGTCATAGCGCAGAAATCCGTTGGCCTGCAATTCCTCGAACGCCGTCCGGCCGATTTCGTCATCCGGAAAGAGTCCGAAGTCCCAAGGCTCCTTGCCGAGAAATTCCTCGCGGGAGTAACCGAGGAATTCGACGAGAAAGGGGTTCACATCGACGATCTGCCTGGTCTCGAGATCGACGATCATGATTCCGTCGGGCGCAGCCTCGAACAACCGCCGATAACGGAGTTCGGAAGCGGAGAGGTTGACGGCGGCGATGAGCATGAAGGCGGGGACGCCACGATAATCCAGCGTGCGGCCAACTGCCATTGGGTGAGGACCCCAAAGGGAAATCCCGCTGCCAAACCAAGGTCGCGAATTCCGCGACAGACCAGCACCGGCGTTAAGAGTTCGAGGGGGAGACTCCGCCCTCAACCACTACTTAACATAAGATATATTGTGCGATCCACAGCCGACGTAGCTGATATCATTTTGCCATAAGTTCCTGTGGACCATCTGCTACTGAAACGGCAATTCCGGTTCGTCTAGCGCTGGAAGGACTGCCGATAACCAGGAAACTCGCCTTAGGGAAAATCAGCTCTTTGACGAGCGCTTGTTGAAAATTCCCCTACTTGTCAGGCACCCAATGAGATAAAAGTCGTAGCTGAAGACGCCCGCCCAGCGCTCAATTTCCTTTAACGCTTGATACAACACATTCCCGAGTTCGTATTCTTCCGTGGCCGTCTTCACGTTCGCATCACCGAAAATTTTTGCTGCCTCAGTCTTGTCGATCACGAAATTGTGATCTTTGTAGTCGTAGACTAGCGTTGTCGCAATTTGCGCCGCGGCGTTTGGAGAGGTTGTCGTGCGCATGCTTAGCAATCGAGTCGCGTAATCCCGAGCTGATTCTGCAACCCGCTCGTAGTAGCCTAGGTTTATAAGGGGCAGATTCATGCTCAGGTAGCGTGCGAACATTTCTGAGCTTCCTGGACGTTCCGTCACCAACTCGGCAATGTGTTCAACTGCATTTTTCAGTCCTAACGCCGGTAACTTTTCAATCTGCGGATCTATCGGGCCTAGCTCGCTTAGGCTACCCATGTGAAGTTGGTCTGCCGCGCAAGCAATCAGCGTCGCCGCAGATTTTGCGCGCCGAGGGATCACCACTACTAACTTTCCATTGCAGTACTCCCGGCACAGTTTGCCGATGAGATAAGCGGCACTTAGTGATCCTCCGTCCGAGTACAGCACCACGAGTAGCGGTTTCTTTTTGTCGGCGAACGAGGTTACCGCGGAATAAATATGGTCCGCGTCCGTCGACACTATTGAGCTGTCATCATAGTGAACGACGACGTTGTAATTCTTCGATACGGGTATTTTTGCGGCGATTCCGGTGAGATACTTTCCGATTACCCCATTGAGCACCTCTTTTTGCTCCGGGGTTCCGCTAGTGTCTAAGGCATCGATTAAATGAGACAGAACTTCGTCTCTCGGATCAGGAGGAGGTGCAGCATCAGCTCCCGCTGTAGGTGCACCTCCAGTGCCACTTGGGGTTCCGGTGCTCATTTTGCAACCTCCGGCTCATTCGAAGTTAATGGCCTGCCAGGACGTCCCTTGAAGAATTCCTTCGGGATTGCGGTTAGAGCGTCTAGCGCGTGCTCGGTTTTCAGATCCGAGAGTCGCGATGCTGCGAGCGCGACATAATGCTTGGGGTCCATGTGACTCGCCTTGGCGATCCGCTCGATGTTCTCGATAACCGCCGGGTCTAGGAACAAAGTGAATTGCTTCTTCGTCATAACACGGGAACATGCAGTTACCTGTTGATACCTGCAACGATTAGTATTTATTCCCCTCCAATATGTTGAGAGACAGGTCCCTGCATTATTATTAATGTAGTGCGCAAACAGGCCAATTCAGCGGGCTGGGCCCCAGCGTCTTGTGAACGGATAATAGATGAACAACGGGCGACCGACCACGTCCTTGGCCGGGACGAAGCCCCAATAGCGTCCGTCGGCGCTGTTGCCGGAATTATCGCCGAGCGCAAAAAACGAACGCTCAGGCACGGTGAGCTTTTCATCCGGCGTCAGCAGCAGCCGCGCGCCGTTGCCCGGATTGCCGTTGAAATAGCCACGATACAGGCCTTCGCGGTGCGCGTTTTTCTCGAACGCAGCCGCGCCTTGGATCGGGCTCCCGTTGCGCCAGATCATTGGTTCCTTGATCTGCAGTGTGTCGCCCGGCAGACCGATGAGCCGCTTGATGTAATACTGGTCGCCGGCGTTGATCGCGATCCCCGGGATGTTGCCGGTGCGGAAGACGAAGCCCTGCCCGACCTTGGGCCGCATGAAATGATAGCTGATGCGGTCGACGAAGAGCTGATCGCCGGTCAGGAGGTCGAACGAAAGCAGCGTGTCGCCCTTCCCAACCGTCCGCCCGAGCGGGAGCCGGTGCACGCGGTACAGATCCGAGCCGGGGCGAATCCGGATCATATGGACTTCCGAGGTGGGCATACTCTTCTGGAACTGGGCGAACAGCGCCTCGTCGGAATTGCCGAAAAAGGCCTCCTTCATGACCTCGTCGACGTGGAAATCCTCCGGCACCTTGAATTTCACCGGCGTACCGTTCACCAGCAGCGTGTACTCGTGGAACGTCGCCGGCAGTACCAGCCAGCGTCGGCCGGGCACCTCCGTGTAGGCGAGAGCACCACTGTCCAAGAAATCCGCGGAAATCTCGCCCGACTCGGGCGCGATCAGATGGTAATTCTTCGCGCCGAACGCCAGGAACCGGAAGATCTTCTGCGCCGTCCCCGGCTGTTCGGCCGGCGTCGGGTAGACGACCGGCGTCATGCCGTAGTAGCTCGGCCACATCGAATTGGTCGGAATCTTGAACGGCTGCACGAAGTACGTGCGGACGCCGAGGATCACGATCGCGGCGACGAGGAAGAACTCCACGTTCTCCACCAGCGCGGTCTTCGGATAGATCCGCCCGCCGGTCCGACGCAGGGTTCCCTCCAGCGCCTCGATCAGCAGCTTGAGCTTCCCCACGTCCGCCCGCTCCCGCCGCGCCTGCCGCAGCGCATCGGTGCGCGCGAGCAGATCCCTGCGCTCGGTCTCGTT
>DASZZA010000896.1:0-9234 GCA_035545135.1 Lacipirellulaceae bacterium
ACAGTATCGACCTTTCTATGGTCAGTCATGGCCATTACGTCTCCAATCGGGATATTTCGTTTGCCGGCCTCTGTCACAAATCCAGACCTCAAGCTATGCCCGCCCCAATCACCTTCAATCCCCGCCAGTCGCGCGCGCTTCTTCACGACTGCTGCAATAGCTGCTGGCGACAGGGCAGGGCCCAAGCGACCCTTCCAGAGCCTCCGGAAGATCATTCCGGAATTGATTTCTGACCGATCGAGCCAGATTCGGAGGGCGTCCGCGGCTTTGCCCCGAATCGGTTTCGCCGGCTGATCTGCGCCTTCCTGATTGGTTTTTGAACGGGTAAGGCGAAAGAGGTATCCCTGATCCCCGACCTTCGTGAGTTGCTCAACCATTGCAGCAGCGATTTCCGATCGCCGCCGGCCACCGCTAGCCCAACCGAATAACAGTATGGCGCGGTCCCGGGCCCCTTCAAGACTGTCATCGCAGGTTGCCAACATGGCCTCCAAGGGCTCCTTGGTAGCAGCCGTCTTCTTGGCTTCAGCTTCGCCACGCTTCGAAGCCGCGCGCTTCGCAGTGGACAGCAGGTGCCGCACTTGAGGATCCTCGCATGGGTTTGTTTTTCGGCGTAGTTGGTGGAGCTTCGATAGCACCGCCATGCGGTGCACCACCGTGGACATCTTTAAAGGACCGGGCCGGCCTTTGAGGCCGCTTTCGACCATGAGCTTGTCAATTGCTTTGGGCAGTTCGCTGACGGGCGCATCGAGGCTACCGCGCGCGATATGGTCGACCAGGAACTGCACCACGACCGGCACCTGGACGGGGAGGGCGAGGGGAGTCCCGTACCGCAGCTGCGCCCACGCACACCAGTACCGCATCGCGCTGCGGTAGCTGATCAGTGTGTTCTCGGCCTGGCCAGCGACGAGGATTTCCTCGGCGGCCTTGCGCGCGGCGTCGCCCAATTCCGAGGGCGAGAGCGCCGTGACGGCGGGCAACAGCGCTGGCGATGTCGTTTTTTTGAGTTTCCGGACGGTCGGCATAGTGATATAAAACATACATATGACGTTATAAATATAACGTAAATGATGCTGTACTTACGATAAGCATCACTTATCGACAGAAACGGCCCTTGCCACTCTAGATGGTCGGATAAAATTATATTAATCAATATATTATCTGTTTTTGTGTGAAATGCACAGTAAAACAGATAAGCTATTGATCGATATGAAATATACGCCAGAGCAGCTACGTGTCCTAGAGGATCTGGCGGTTGCTTACGACGCCAGTCTTGACGCCACCAGACGCCTCGACCAACTTGGGCCCATCCTGCAATGGCGTGAGCTCAACGGGGTGGACTACCTCTACGAGCGCCGTGGCGCTCACTGGACTACATCCCGAGGACGTCGTAGTGCCGCGACTGAAGCAATGTATCAGGCTGATGCAGATGCTCGATCAGCGCTGAATGAATGTCGCCGCGGTACCGGTAGTCGGCTGAACGAGTTGTCTGCTCTGTATCGCGCTTTGCGCCTGCCGAGACTGCCCCCCGTGATCGGCAAAATCTGCCGTGAGGCTGATCGTCGTGGTTTGCTCGGAACGTCGCTGATGATCGTTGGCACAAATGCCATGCCAGCTTACGAGGTTGAGGCGCAGGTCCGATTTGCAGACGGTCTGACCGCGACACATGATTGTCACTTGGCATGGGTCCGTCGCACGCAACTGGCCGCGGTAGGCGGCACTGCATCCGGACCGAAGCCGGTTTTCGCCCTGCTCAAGAATGTCGATCCGTCGTTCACAGTGAACTTAGAGCGCCCATTCCTGGCGCGCGACAGTCATGGATATGAAGTAGAGCTGCTCACTTCGCCAACCTCGGCGAAGACCCTGCCGGATAGTGAGGATCTGCGGCCGGTTCCACTGCCAGAACAGGAGTGGCTGCTCAATGGCCGGCAGGTTAGTCATGTGGTGTTCGACCAAGACAACCTTCCAATGCGACTCGTGGTTCCCGATCCGCGCTGGATGGCGCTGCACAAGCTCTGGATCTCCGAGAAACGGCAGCGCAATCCCAAAAAAGTCGAGAAGGATCGCGAACAGGGCAAGCGACTCGCCATTGCAGTGACGTCGTTCATGCGAGCGTTCCCGGTTGACGCCGAGTTCAGGGCTATGGTGCCGGCCGAGTTAACGCGCTTTCTCTCTGCGTTCCCGGAGGGGCCGAGTACGACTTCACCATTCGGCAGTGAGCGTTTCGAATAGCGAGAGCTAGTCCAACACATATATAGATCGAGATGCTAAGCCAAGTTCCGGGGGGAAAGCGGCCTAAAACCACGCGCTTTCACCCGCCGTAACGGCAATCCCGCATGTCAAAGTGCTTCCCATACGAAGGAGCTGACGCCATGCGAAATGCGAAGAGAATTGAAGCGCTGCAGAGAATGATCAAGGAGAACGTGAAAGAGCTGTTAGAGCTAACGCAAGCCAATGAAGTGACACTAACAGCTACAAAGTCGGAACAAAACGGCGTTCAGCTGGAAATGGCGTTTGGTACGTCGTCGATCGGCGTCGAGGCAACCAAGCACGCCAATGCTAGCAAAAGGCAAGTTGCATCGCCGGACGTTGCCGCTTTCGTAGATTCCGGGCGCATCGAACTCATCAGTGGCCACCTGGAGCTCCAACAAAATCCCCGCGTGGTGGTAACAGCTCACGACGGAGCCAAAACCGAACTCGCCATCACGGATGGCGGCATTCATCATTTCGTGCGGCAGGTTGGCCTTGTCGAAGACCTTGAGGTGCGCATCTGGCAAAACCAAGACTCGGCGCAATCTGTTGGTTCGGCGAGGAAGAAAATCCTGGGAAAAACCACCATGCAGCGCATCCTTCGATCCTGGAAGCCGGATACGCGTCTCAAAATTCAAGAACTGCTGCCGCTGGACGCCGGAAAATCAGAAATCCAATGATGTCCTTCGATTCTGTTCCACAAGATAATTGTGGATCAGAACGACAACTCCGAGAACTTCCAGCTCGCGGCGGCGAAGTCGCGAGTGACGCGAAGACCGGGAGCGTGTTTGGCTTGCAGAGCTCGCGACTAGGGTGCCTTCCCCTGATTTCAGGGAAAACATGGCGACATCGAATGTTGGCGGCAATACCTCTCGCAGAAGCTGCTTCAAAGCTGCGCCCTCATTGGCAGTCACTATTTTTGGGCCTGTTGATTTCGTGCGAAGCATCCGGTCGCACGCCTTTACGAGTGTCTGCGCCAATGACGAGTCGCGTGTAAGGAGCTCGTCCAGCTTTTGAATGAACGCACGAGCGCGCGAAATCTGAATCATGGGTGGCCGGGCGCGCTCGTTCAGATTGTCTTGCAGCTTATTACTTTCAAGAGCATTCAGATCGGCGATAGCAACGGCCCGAGCCTGTTCTAAGCGTCCCGTCATGGACGACGTTGTAGTGATAAGAGCATCCAGAAAGGCTCGCGCGAGGGCACGGCTCCTAACGCCCTCGGAAAAAAGGTATGCGGCACCGTTCCTCAAATATCCCTCGAGCAAGGTTGCCGCGGCGTCTCGGGTGAATGTCCGCGGAGGAATAATCGACGCCAGAGAGCGGGATGCCACGTCCAAATCTGGACGTTCCTTTTTCAGGCTTGCTCTGAGTTCAGTCGCGAGGCGATTGAACCGTGTAGCGAGAGCATCATTTGCCCGGCCGCCCTTCTGCGACAGCTCATTATTGAGACTCGCAGCGCTGACCCCGGCAATGGCCGCTATCTGCTTTACCAGATATGTCCTGCCAAAGGCAGCTTGCTCGGCCAGTGCCAGTTCTCCTGCAAAATGAAAATAGTGAAGGAGGGAAGTCCGCAGTCTGGTGTGCCCGGCGCGACGGGAGGTAGAGAGCAGACGGGCCGCTTTCGACGGTCCCATCATGTGTCGACCGGGCCGATCAGAAAATATTGAGTCCAACACCGGTGTTTCCGGGCACAACACGGTCAACAGCCAGAAGCTGATAGTCGAGTGTCGGCCGCCATACGTTCTGATGTCGTTCGTACCGTTAGCCAACTTAATGGCTTGAGAGTGAACAAACCCAAGCTGAGAGGCGGTAACTGATGCAGGGTGATCCTGCATGAAGAGCTTGACGTTGGTTGAGGGATCAAAAGATCGATGCCTGGTGGCTTTCACGAACTGAGAGAACATTTCTATCTCATCTAGTCGAAGGCCGAAGATTTGAGAAATGACTCGCGCCGTCTCGCTGAATTTCAAGCGCCTCCATGCATGGTGACGTACGACGAGCGTCGAGTTCTCGCCCTGGCCTTGCCAATCGTCTATTGCAATACCGGCGCATTCGGATGGGCGTAGTGCATTTTTGTGCGTTTGCAGGCCAAAGAACTCCGCCCGGTCCAGCGTAGGGTTGCGATCTATGCCTTGGGTCGTTTTAGCCAGTTGCAGCGCTTTCAGGCCTGCCAAGTACTCCTGGTCGGTGACGATCGTTGCCGTTGCCTCCCAAAGTTCTCGATCCATGGACTCCGGCCCCGGCGATTCCAGGTCCACTTCTTCCCAATCGAATCCCGCGTTGCGGCCATGTGTGCAGATTCGGCGAAACTGTTGCCTTCGATCGCCGAGATAGGCGCCCTTATACCCTTCGACGATTTCATCGTGAATGGCTGCCAACGAGTCGCTGTCGGGTGTCGTGAGCCGTAGCCTCTGAGCTGCGAGCAAAAATGGTTTGGCCGTGGTCAACCAGTACTTCGCACCAGTAGCAGCCTCGGCGCTTTCCAAGACGAAACGTAGCCAGTCTGCAATAGCGCGATCAAATAGTGACAGCGCGGTATTGGCGGAGATCGCTCTGAGCTCGTCGGTGGCAATGCGCCGGGCGTCGTTTCGCCGCTTGTCGTTCTGAACTCCCGAGGCAGTACGGAGAATTTGGCCAATGTCCGAAATGGTGGCTGAGCTTGGACATGCTTTCCTGGCTGCTGCAGCTTGCGAAGCAGCCGGCGCTGTTGGCCCGTCCACAACAAGCGATCCAGACAGAGCTTCGACAAAGCGCTTGGGCGTCAGCTCCTTGGCGGGCGTTCTCGCGTCTTCGAGCCCGGTCAGCAACCCGCTGAATCTCAGCCGTCGGCCAAGAGCTGCCAACTTGCACAGGACCTCCAATGGGCGGGCAGCCGATCCATCGAATTCTGCTGGAAAGCTTGTGGTCAAAGCTCCGTCCAGCCAATCAGGCGTGGATCGGAGCAGTTCGCGCAGCGGTTCGGACATGGCCGATTTCATGCGCAGAGCAAGAAGGCCGCTTGCTCCAACAAGCGTAATCCCGCAATTCGGCGCTCGCCCCATGCCGAAATTGTCCGATCTGTCGAGACCGGGCTCCAGAAGCGCGGGTACCGTCACAGCCAGCCGCCCATCTGGATACGGAAGGCAGTCATCGACGCGCTGCAGTATGGCCCGGAGCTTATCTGGATGCGAAATACCACCGTCCAGTGCAAAAACGATTGCCGCCCTGGCAATGCTGCGTTTGAGTAATTGCGGAGCCCCTTCCCATGGCAGCGGAGCACCAAGGACATCGTCCATTAGCTTGTTTGCGGTGCGACTGGCCTCAACGCAGGCGGGCGTAATGGCCGATGCTGCTGGAACCCAGGTGAATAGCAGTGGAGGCATCGGCCGAACCTGCCACTGGTAATTCTTGACAAGCGCCGTCAGTTTCGAGACAAGTATTTCGCGGCCTTTGATCTTTTTATCCGGAAGATCGGCCATCTCATCGATTGCCAGGCGCAAAGCTCTGACGCGATCGGCAGTGAGGATGATGTCCCTTGGAATTTCTTCGGTCGAGTAACCTGTGACAAGCCCCTTGAGCATCAATTGAATCGTTTCGACAACCGTTCTTGAGAACTCCTTAATCGCGGATTTCTTCGCCTTTATACGAGGAGTGTCGTTAGCATAGTCGGCCCAAAACTGAGCCTCATTGGATAGAACGCGGACACTTCTCAATGGCGCGATCCGCGACGGAGTTGTCCCTTCGAGAGAATGAGCCCGTAGCGCCTCCCAGCCATCGGCCTTCAGCACTTTGTCGAGAAACGGCCTGAGTCGGCTGGTCCAGGATGGGATGGACTCTGGATCGTCCGCTCCAAACAGCGCCACTTCGATGGCATGACCCAGCTGCCTGTAAATGTCGGAGGGATCCGCGCCAGCGGCAAGGAGGGATGTCGCCAAACGCGCACGCAGGCGTGTGGTCGGAACCGGCAGGTCGCGCCAGCGGCGTGCTAGAGAATGGCGGTCGATTGGCGTGGCAACGCCCGTCTCGGCATCCAAACATGAAAAAAGCGGAGCCGACCCATCAGCAACTGCCGCTAGCGCGACGGCCAGCTTTCGGTGGCTTGCAGGTTTGGACGCACGAAGGGCAGCTGAAAGCCCCAAAGCTGCTGATCTCAGATATGAGATTTGATCGCGCAACGTGGACGCGAGTACCGCGACTCGCGCCGCCTCTGAAGCATCTGTTCTCTTGTCGGTGAAAACGACCAAGTCCAGGTTGTCGTCAAAATACCGGAGAGTGATGGCTGAAAAATGATACGTCTGTCGGTGGGCGACCCCAAACGCGAACATCGCCGCGGAATAATCCGACAAGGCATTGTAGGCAGCGACCTGCGCATTGATACCGTCGCGCCTGACCAGGCCGCCATAACGTTTTCGCAGGCCACTTACGGCTGCCTGGATTACTTCGTCGCGCACAGCCGAGCACGGGGCACCGACAAACTCGGAATCATCAGGTTGAGGTGTCCGGGGGATCTCACCAAGATGCCCGCCGAACATCAGCGAAATCGCCTTTGAATACACCGCTCGAACTGCAGCCTGGCTTTGGGAGTAGTAGTGCAGGGGGGCAGTGGAATGAGACAGGTCGGCGCCAGTGACGACCTGCGCGTACAGCTTGGCTTTGCCAGAAGTAAATAGTGCAACTGGCAGCGCAGTACGAAATCGGTCCGCGGTGAATTGCCGAGTCACATCTGCCCTGATGGCGTCCCACACCAACTCGAAATCAGCCGGCAGGCAGGAAGGGTATGACTCACTATCACGACCAGCCCGAATCGATTCGAGTAATGCTTGAATGTCCGCCGGCCACAGAAAACGATATCGGCCTGATACGGGGTTGAGGAAATCCTGTTCAGCACGCTTCTGATCGGGCTTCCGATACCCACCGCTTAAAGGCGCATCGGCATCTGCTGACTCTGCTATATCTTTAAGCCGTTGTGGTTTCCTAACGACCGCGCTGTCGGAGTACCAGCAAGACGTGCAGATTTCGAAGGTCTCCTGAGACGCCGTTGTTTCGGGTGCGCCGCGATAAAGCCACCGGGATAGGGCGCGCTGAACGAGGTGAACGTTGCGTCCGGTCAGGCCGGACAACAAGGTGATGACCGCCGCCATGCCCCTAAGGTGGCTGCTCGCGGTGCCAAGGTTGGCGCGCGCTTCCCCCATCAGCGCAGCCCCGATCGCGATTGTTTGATGGAACGGGAGGGAAGACCTCGAATTTTCTATCAGCGGCCCGCTCAAATGAAGGACATGGGAGTCAGAAGCCTTCGAGCTTTCGATAAGGCGGGATCGCTTATTTCTGGGAGGCAATTGTTGTCGCTTAGGTCTTCTAGCCCCGTCATTGCTTTCAGTGGGGTCGGCGTCCGTCGGAGCTTGGGAGATCAATACGGCTTCGCCTTGAAGATCTTCGAGGGGGAGGCCTTGTTCCTGGAGGTCGTTTAAGTCGTCTGACGCTGGAAGGGGGATGTGACAAGGCCGATCAACATCTTCGAGGATGGTTGCAAAATGGTTTTTCAGATCCTGAAACAGGCCCAAAAGGTTGGCTTGTAGATCCTTCGATTTTGCGCAAGGACAAGGGGGTGGATTCGTGTCCAGGCCAATACCCTTACGCGCCTGGTCCAGTTGGGTGCCTAGCTCACGCACCCATTCCACAAGGCCTGCTGACTGAACTTCATGATGGGCAGGAGGTTTGGCCAGAAAGGTGCAAATGCGATTGAATCGCTCGGGGGCGTCGAAAACTCGGAGTTCAAAGGGGCGGCCAAAAAACCAGCAAAGGAGTGCCTGGCGAACCCAAGCAAGCGGGTCAGCAGACTCGTCATCATCCAGATCGGCTGTTCCGAGCCCAATCAGCGCTGAGTGCAAGCGGAGCTTGAGCTCACCGCCGGCTGGCGCCCCGCTTTTGACGTTGCTTTTGCGAGTTGCCTGGATGCGCGCCGCGCAGCACCGATGCAGACGGTCGAGATCGTGACGTGCAAGCTCGAAGAACGCCGGGAAGCGGGCTGAGGCGCCAGAAATGACGACGGCGATCTCAGCTCCGCCATTCAACTGGCTGGAGCCAGAGTAGTCTCGAACGACGAAGCCATGACTCGACAGCCAGCCGACATCATCCGCCGAAAGGGAGGCCTCCTGGGTGGCCGCGATTGCCGGTGTCGGCATCATATATATTCAATATCATGCTGATGATGTATATTGAATGATATTATATGTGATGTATGAGACAGAAAAAACCAATTAAATCAATGTTAGATATTTTATATCGGCAATATTTATTATTTCTATATTTAAGATAAATCTAGATAATCCATAGAATGTTGCTTCGGGAGCAAGAGGAATCCTGTCGCCCCGACCAATCTTCCGTCATCGTATTTCTCTCGACCCATCCCTGGCGCGGGGTGCAGCCCGGCCATCCGTGGCCGGGCGTTCGGCGCATGCACAGCGACATTGAGTCGCTGTGCGTGAAACATGCGCCTCACCCTGTCGCCCCGACCAATCTTCCGTCATCGTTTTTCTCTCGATCCATCCCTGGCGCGGGGGTGCAGCCCGGCGCCGTGAAGCAAGACGATTTGAAACACTGTCCGGCGGCAAAAAATTTTTCCAGAACTCGCGGCCGGTTTTTCGCTCCGATAGGCATGAGCGACAAGTCACTCGAAGCGCACGATGACCCCCTCGGCGATGTTCCAGGCGTCGTCGCACTGTTCGTACTCTCCCTGCTGATCCTGATGCTCGCGGGCGGAAAGATGCTTACCCCTGAAACGCGGCGAACCGAAGGCGACAGCCGCTTGCTGGCGGCGCCGGCGAATCCTGCGGATCAGGTAGCGCCGGAATTCCGTTCCCTGGTCTTCGGCGACTCCAGGCAGGAGCATGGCCCCGGTAACGGCCGCGGCATGGGCTGGCCGCTGGTGCATGCCCCGGCGCCGGGGCGCATCGGCCAGCCGCTGCCGCCGGCCGACGAGTTCATCCGCAAGATCCGCGCAGCGGAGGC
>DASZZA010000897.1:0-11802 GCA_035545135.1 Lacipirellulaceae bacterium
AATGAGAGCGCCGCGGCTCGCTTTCGACGTTGCATAGACTGCTGCGTGTTGGTGAGGGTTTTCACCATAGCGTAATAGTTCTTTAAGGTTCAGCGAAATGTCGAGCTTATGGGGCATTCCATCGGTTTCTAAGCTAACCGCACGAAACTGCGCTTCGACGGCGGAGTTACGCCGGCGGAAGTATTCCGCTATCTCCATATCGTAGAAACCTGTGTGGAAGAACGCTGAACCCGCGAGCGCTTCGCGGAACTCGGGAGCCGTTTCGCCATGAACGCGTATCTGTTCGAGAATCCCGTCATATTGCTGTGGGTCACAAGAAACGGTTACGAATTCGTGGTTCTTCGCCGCTGCGCGAATAAGCGTTGGCCCGCCAATATCGATATTTTCGATTGCGTCCTCATGTTTAACTTCAGGTTCCAAGATTGTTTGCCGGAACGGATACAGGTTCACCACCACCAGTTCGAACGGCACAATGCCCTGTTCGGCGATGGCCGCCATGTCGTCCGGCCGGTCGCGGCGGCAGAGGATGCCGGCGTGGATTTTGGGGTGGAGGGTCTTGATCCGGCCGTCCATCATTTCGGGAAAACCGGTGTAGGCGGCCACCTCATGGACGGGGATGCCAGCCTGTTCGAGGTGCTGCCGGGTGCCGCCGCTGGCGAAGATTTCGACACCCGCGGCGACGAGCCCCTTGGCAAATTCGATAAGGCCCGTTTTATCGCTGACGCTGATTAGCGCCCGCTCGATTTTGGGAGAGGTCACGGACGCCTCCCTGGGCCGATCCTTTGTTCCGCAGAAAATGCCATTAAAAATTGTTGAACCGGCATGAACCAGCTTTGGGCGAGCCGCGTATCGTTGGTAGGCAAACAATCCCGGCGATGGCGAATCCCCGCCTTTTAACTCGCCGTCGCCCTGCTATTGCAGGCCGCCGTTCACCCAGCCGCGGCCACAATAGCACCTCAAGCCGTCCCTTTCAACCTGCGGCCCGGGCCACCGTCCCCCCCTCAACCCGTGGCCGATTGCAAAGGGACGGCCTTTTTTTGTGCGCGCGGCCGGTTGGCATGTGCGGTCTTACATAGCCGGCCCATCTTGGGACGCTTCCGTGGTCGTGCCGATAAATTCCCGTCGCTGCCTCGCCCAGGATTCCGGGCTATCTGCAATTTGCTTGCGCAAACCTGTCGCACTCGGCCTGCGTACTGAATGGCGACGGTATCGGATCTTATTGTTTGCCGCTCCCCACGACGGGTCGGCTTCTAGGGTGGCACGGACGCCGCTAGTTGACATTGCCCACATCGTGCCACATGATCGGTTATATCGCTTGTGTCGCTGCGAAAAAGTTGACAGGCGCCTTTTGGCGGAACGGCCCGGAGGCTGCTTCGCACAAAATGTCCCTTCACCTTTTTCGAGGTCGGCCACACAACGGTCATAACCTTGCGAGCAAGGCCGAGCGTTGAAATCGCGGCGGGTGATTTTAGCGCAACGCGTCGGGCAATCGGTTCCTTGCACTTCGGTTGGCGCAACCTGTAACGGAATTACCGCACAGGCTGCATTCGAGCGACAAAAAAGTGCGCGTACGTTTTTTTGACGCGGGTTGATTCGTGTTCTATATTCCCTTGGCCACGAATTTCAAACGCACGGGACGTTCGCTCGCTTCGCAGGATGCACGGCAGGCGCCTGACCCCAGGACACGGAAGACATCCATGCGAAAACGACTATTTCCCTTGTCGCGATACTCTGTTTGTTTCTCGATCGTAGCAGCTGTCGTGGTGCAAGCCGCGGCCGTTCGTGCGCAAAGCTTGACATTTGTCAAACCCAGCATTTCCGCGACGGCCATGCCCGCGATGGCGCCGGCCGATAATTCTCCCAGTTCCAATACGCCCGACGCGGTCAAAACTGCCGCGATCAGCCACGTTTTAGAAAGTGGCCGCACCCTGGAACAGAGCGGACACTGGGCCGACGCGCTCACGAAGTACGACGAAGCGCTCCACGAGTATCCGGAAGATCAGCAACTCCAAGCCCGCTTCGACCTCGCTCGCCTGCACTACAGCCTCGAACAGCGGTACGACGATCGCAGCTTCCGAGAAGCCCTGCACACGATGCGGCCGCAACAATCGCTCGATCTATACAACGATCTTTTGAGCAAGATCGACGAGCATTACTACACCACGCCCCCGTGGCAAAGCCTCGTTCAGCGAGGCACTGAAGCGGTGAATATCGCACTTGCCGATGAGAACTTTCTACGGACACAAGGCATTCGCGTTCGTGGTCAGCAGATCGATCAACTGCGGGCGGAGATCGAACAGCTCCCTGAGCATTACAGAATCACTTCAGCGCGGGATGCCGCAGCCGTCGCTTCGCAAGTCGCCAGATTGGCGTCACAACGCATCGGCCTGAGTGAAACGGCGACGTTATTGGAATTCACCTCGGCAGCCGGCGGCGGCTTGGATCACTACTCGTCGTTCCTGACCGCTGATCAGCTCCACGACATCTATTCGCAGATCGAAGGCAATTTTGTCGGCCTCGGCGTCGAGTTGAAAGCCGATCACGGGGCGCTGCAGATCGTGCATGTGATCCCGCACAGCCCGGCCGAGCAATCGGGCATCCATGACGGCGATCTCATCACCGCAGTGGATGGCAAGGCCACCAAGTCGCTTTCGACCGATGAGGCCGCATCGCTGTTGACCGGTCCGGAAGGCAGCACCGTTCGCGTAACGGTCAGCTCGCCTGGACAAGCATCACACGATATTTCCGTTCGGCGGGCCAATGTCGACGTGCCCAGCCTGGAGAATGTGAAAATACTGGATCCAGCGACGGGCGTCGCATATGTCAAGATTCCCGCGTTCCAAAAGACGACCGCGGCCGATCTGGAGCAGGCCCTTTGGGATCTTCACCGTCAGGGCATGCGGAGCCTTATCATCGACCTCCGCGGCAACCCAGGCGGCCTGCTGACCGCAGCCGTTGAAATCGCCGACAAGTTTATTGCCGAAGGCGGAATCGTTTCGACCAAGGGACGCAGCGAGCAGGAAAACTTCAGCTACCGTGCCCATCGCCCGGGAACGTGGCGAGTGCCGCTCGTAGTGATGATCGACGGCGATAGCGCTAGCGCAAGCGAAATTTTCGCCGGAGCAATCAAAGACTCGGGGCGTGGCAAGATCGTCGGCATGCGGTCGTACGGTAAAGGTTCGGTTCAAGGTATCTTTCCGCTGGGCAAAAGCGGCTGTGGTGCTCGCATTACCACCGCGAAGTTCTTTTCCCCCTCGGGGCGGGCCATTGCGAACGCCGGCGTGACGCCCGATATCGACGTGCGTAACACAACGTTGGCCGCCACAGGCCAAACTTCCACGACCGATAGCTACCTGGTCGGCTTCCGAGGTGCCAACGGAATCAGCGCCCCCATGGCCAACGGCGCAGCGACCGGCGGGACAACCACGAGCGCACCCAAGAGCGCTCAACAAGACCGCGCCCTGGAAATCGCGGTCGGCGTCGTGCGGCAGTTGCCCGTGGCTCAGCTTTAATTGTCGCCCGACGCAATGCGTTCGAAACTCGGCAAGAATACCGGCTCACCGCCCGACCTTCCTTCGTGCTACAGCGAGGTGCCGGTCGTGTTGAAATTCCAGATCACTTCGCGCGGCACGAGGCTGTATACACCGCGGGTGATGTATTGATCGATGATCTCGTCAACTTGTTGGATCGGCGTCTTTGGCACGAGCACAATGTCCGAGTCGTTCAGCCAGATGTCGTCGGCCGGCACGGGGCGGCGGGCATACAAGGCACCACGCAAATCGAGCATCGTCGCCATCAGCCGCCAATCGGGCCCGCGGCGGAACACAACCACTTGCCGCAAATTGGCGCCCGGCGTCCAGTGACCGGCCATCGCAATCGCCTGCATCGCCGTCGTTGGACCTTCCAGCTCGAAGCGACCCGGCTGACCAACTTCACCAAGCACGTAGACAAACCGTTTGGCCCGCTGGACGAGCACCATCGTTACCTGCACGCCCGGTATCGTGGTATTGTATCGTGCGTCAATCTCCTGTTTGGCTTCAACGAGCGTGAGCCCTTGCACGAATACCGTGCCGACGCCTGGTAGCTGAATGTCGCCGGCCGGGGTCACGGTAACTTCAATTTGCAAACCGCCGAGTGTGCCCGCCCGGCTATCGACCGTGTTCAGCAGGTCTTCAAGCCTCGTGTCGACGGAAATCGGCGTCACGGTAATCGACGGCATTTTGAAATACTTCTTGTATTTCGTTTCGAGCTCATCGCGAAGGCCGGCAACCGTGAGGCGGGTCGCACGCACCTGTCCCAGAAGCGGCAGCGTGATCGTTCCGTCCGGCTGAATGACTAGTTCACGCGAGATATTGTCTCCAGCCGGCTCGACTTCCGTGCTGCCAGGAACGTTGACCGCCGTGTGCCCGGCGGTTAGCGACTCGACACGAATCCGATCGCCCACCTGCAGCTCGTAGGGGCGCGAAAGCTCGTCGCGGGTTCGCCGATAATAGACGGCCACGACGTCACTCACCCGCAGTCGGTACTCGGGAACGTGCGGCGTGCGGGCATGGCCAACATACTCGCCCTGCGCGAATTCCTGCCAGGGAATCATCCCGCGCGCGTCCCAGCCCACCTCGCCGCAACCGCAACCCGCCGCGCTATCGACTCCCCAAATTGGAAACGGCGCCGCAGGCGAAAGCGGCTGGCACACCTGCGCTGAAGCCGCACCCGAGTTGATAACGAAAATCAGCGCGGAGCGAACCAGAGACGCAGTTAGCCACCGCGGAAGCTTCGTTCTTAGAGTCGCGTTTATCATTCTTCGTTATCGAGAGCAAATTTCCAAAATACGTACCCAATAGCCGGCGAGCTACGCTCGCCGGATTATTCGATCGTTACGAAAAAAAGGAATCTGCTCTAACGCCACTGCGTCTTATCGGTGGTTGCTGGTCTGGCCGCGGTCGCGGACACAGGAACGACCGGAGTGGGAAACGTAGGTTGCGTCACGCGGGCCATCTCGGCCGGCGACACCCAGTGGATGCCGGCACGCCGCGAGAGCTCGCCCCTCGAGCGATCCAGCGCCGCCAAGCGCTGCGATTCCTGTTCATTTGCCGCCCCCTGCCCGGCCAAGCCCAGCTTCTGCTGCGCCACCGCAAGATTGTGGTATGCCGTCGCACTTGGCGATAAATCGATCGCCCGCTCGAATTCGCGAACGGCTTCGGCCGGATGGCCGGCGCGACACAGCAACACCCCAAGCTCGTTCGCCGCGAGGTTGTTGTTCGGGCAAGCGCCCAGCGCAGCGCTGTACATTGTCATCGCGCCGCGCGTGTATTCCACGTCGTCATCATGTCGTTCCGCCAATCGCGCGTAGATCTTACCCAGACCGTAAAGTGCCATCGAGCCGGCTTGCTCGCCAGCGGCCGCATGAGCCAATTGTTCCTGGGCGTAACGGTGATACAGCGCGACCGCCTCCTGCGGCGTGACATCCTTCGCATGGTCACGCAACACCGGCGTGCGATGCGACGATGCAACCACGCGCACATTCATTTCTGCTTCAAGCTGAGCGCCTTTGGGCACAAAATCATCCGCCTCATCGAGCGCTCGCAGCCCGGCAGCTAATTCTTTTGAATGTTCTTCGCTGTGGGAGCCTGCATCCTTCGCCTGCGCGACTCTCCGCAGAACTTGGATGAATTCCGTCCGCGCCGCGAAGAAAGCACCCCGTTCGGCTAGGTTGTAACCGCGCTGAACGGCTGGTAGAAGCTGGGCCGTTATTTCAGCGGTGGTCTGTGGATAGGCGAGCGCAGCTGGCGGCGTCTCAGAAGCGACAGGTACAGACTCTTCAACCTTGGCCGTTCCCCAAATCGTCGTTGGCTTTACCATCTCGCTCCGCAAGGCCACTCGGCATTCGGCTGCACGCGAACCTCGGATGGTTGGCAACCGGTAGGTCGCCGGTGTATCCGTTTCGACCATCTCTCCCAGAACTGGCAGCGAAGCGGTGTTGGAACTCGGCTGTTGGGCACGTACACAGCGAGGAAAGCCGATTACCGCCGCGACGCCGGCAGCAAGCCAACAGGCGGCAGTGCGCGTGGATCGAGTCATTCGTAATCCAACTTCTAAGAGCCTGCTTTGCTCGAACCGTTATCGCCGCCATTTTGCGATCGATCCGTAACATGAGAATTCGACCTCTCGGAAGGCCAATAACCAGCAAAATCGGCCTTACCGGACGTGGATGTGCCGTCGCTGCCCGCACAGCCCGTATAACATGGTCGGACGCATCCGGATAACTGCTACAGCCGGCAAATTTCACCGCAGCGCCCGCATCCCGAAGGGATCGACGTCATTCAGCCCGGGGTTGGTCGGCTTTGCGACCTACCCTGGGTCGAAGTGCGCCAACTCCATCGCCTACCCTGTAAGGGTTGTTTCCGTGGACGCATTCTTGCCGAGCGGGTCAATCTGCCGCGTTTCAGCAAAAGAGCCGCCGCTGGCACGGCGGACAAAGAGGATTCGCATTAAAGCCAAGTGCGCGCAACTCATCGGCAAACTCGGCTGGACCGTGCGTGCTGTACACGACACTCGGTTCGACGCGCCGCACCGTTTCGATCAGTTGATCGTAGTCTGCGTGATCGGACAGCGGCAGCGCGTGATCGACGCCCAGGCGATATTTCGCGTTTTCGTCCACGGCCCAGCCAGTCACCGCGATGGAAACGGTTTTGCCCAACCCAGGCAGCCTGAATTGGCGGGCTGTACGTGGCAGTGTGACAACTGCATGTCCGGCTAACGCCTCGCCGTCGAACAAGGCGTAGTCGCCCAAATTCACGCCGCATTGCTCGTACACGCGGCTGACTTCGTAAATCACGCGATGCTGGAGTACGGGCACACCGTTCAGGGTGAGCAGCTTCGTGACTTCCTGAGATTTGCCGAGCGGATAGGCATGAATAACCGGCGTGCTTCCCTCGGCCAGTGCCGTCCCCACGATTTCAATTAGCCGTTCGACCACCTGTTCACGCGGCGGCAATCGGTACCGCGGCCGGCCGAATGTCGATTCCATGATGAGAATATCCGCGTGCGGCACTTCGGCTGCCTCAGCCGTGAGTGACCCATTCAACTTGAAGTCGCCCGTGTAAAGCAGCGTCCGCTGCCCGTCCTCGGCAAGCAGCATGGCCGAGCCTAGGCAATGTCCGGCCGGGAAGGCCGTAAGACGCAAGCCGCCGAATTCGAGCGGTTCACGGTAGGACATTTCAAGCACACGGCACCGGGCACCAAGTCGATGGCGGTACAGGCAGGCAGTGCCGGCAGTCGCCAGTGCCAGTTCGTGCCGAGCGATATGGTCCGTATGCGCGTGGGAAACGAAGCACCGCGGCTGGCGCCTGCGGATGTCAACTCCCAGCTGGGCGAGCGTCAAAAACAGCCCGGCATCGTAGTGGAACATAGATATTAACCCGCGCATTTCCGAATGCGGCGTCTCGATGCGGCAAAGCCACCGGGTTAATGCCGCCCGGGAATAGCCCCCGCTCGCCATTATCCAACCCACTTCGTACTTCCACACTATCTCAGTAATTTGATTGGAAGCTGAATTCGTAACATCGAAACTCTCGCGGCATTCGCACCGTTCTCACCGCTTTCCGGCCCAAACCGAATCCTATACTATCACAGCTCCATTTGCGTCGTCACATTTGGCGGGTTGAACCATGTCATGGCTGGAAGCTGTCGTTTTGGGTATCGTTCAAGGGCTGACGGAGTTTATTCCGATCAGCAGCACTGCGCATCTTAAGATTGTGCCCGTGCTATTTGGTTGGGGAGATCCGGGCGCAGCGTTTACGGCCGTCGTGCAAATCGGAACGCTCGTGGCCGTTGTGTCGTACTACTGGCAAGACCTGACCCGCGTTACCAGTGCGATGCTTGCCGATCTTCGCCGCGGCAAGCTGGCAACCACGAATGATGCCCGGCTGGGCTGGATGATTGCCGCCGGCACCGTGCCAATCGTTCTCATTGGCTTACTATTCCGCCACCAAATCAAAACAACGTTGCGATCGTTGTACGTGATGAGTGCCTCGCTCGCCGGCGTCGCCGTGTTGCTGGCCCTTGCGGAATGGATGGTGCGGCGTCGCGAAGCTGCTGGAATCCAGAGCCGGGAAGTCGACCAGGTCGGGTGGAAAGACGCAATCGGCGTCGGCTTTGCTCAGGCCGCCGCGCTCGTGCCGGGAACATCCCGTTCTGGCGCGACGATTCTTGGAGGCTTGCTATGCGGCCTCACTCGCGAAGCGGCCGCCCGCTTTTCGTTCGTGCTTTCAATTCCCGCCGTGTTCGCGGCGGGAGTGTTCGAGCTGATCGAGGCACGACAAGAGCTCATGTCCAGCTCTATCGGCCCGGGCAAGCTATTTGTGGCCACGTTAGTAGCGGGAATTGTCGGTTACGCCACCATTCCCTGGTTGCTCGCCTACTTACGGCGACGCACGACGTTCGTGTTTATTGTCTACCGCCTCTTGCTCGCGGCGCTACTGCTCTACCTGCTTCACATTGGCTCGATTAGCGCCTTACCCTCTTGAGCAATAAGCATCGGCAAATCAGCGCGGCACGCCGCCGTAGAACTGGCCCGTGTCCATGAAATGGGCGGCCACGCTCGGATTCAGACCTTGCGGCCGGCCGGCACCGACGGTCGACATCTTCTGCAACTGTCTGCGAAGCTGTTGGATTTGATGCTCCTGCTGCCGGTTGACCTCCTGCTGTTCCAATTGCGGACGCACGAACGCAAAGTAGTTTGTCATCGGGCTCGAATTATTCGTGCCGGCGCTCAAATAGAGATACGGGCTGATCGTCGGCTGGCTTTGTACCGATTGAAACGGCTTTCCGCCACGGCTCGTTGAAGGCGACCGCGGCGCGGCTTGAACCGGCATCGGACCGGGCATTTCGCTGAGCACCGCTCGCGCCGACGCGCTCGGGTGAAATTCGGCCGGCATACGCGGTCGAGCGACGCTCGCCTGAGCGCGACCTGTGTACGCCTGCCCTGTAGCTTGCCGGCGAGGCGAGCTACCATCTGCCTGTTCCGGTATGAACTCAGCAGTCACGACGGGATAGTTTACGCGATGATCCACTTGAGGTCGGGGTTCGTAACTTGTTGTATCACGGACCGGTTCCGCGGCAGACATTAACCGGATAGTGGACGACGTCGCATTCTCCTGCGCTACCGCCAGCCGGCTTTGCGACGCTAGTACGAGCACACCTGACGTGACCGCCAATGTGAAACAGAGTGGCAAGCGCATAGGGGGACCTCCTTGCCGGGATACAGACGAGGGGAAATGGTGGTGCTGGTCTCGCGATGCAATCGTCGCATTGCCGGCCCGCACGACTTACCTAATCGTCAAAGTCAGCCGCGCGACTTGCGGCCAAATCTTATTCAGCCGCGTTTGCTCCGACGACAGCACCGCTATCCTTTTTTCGCAGGCCGCCGACTGAAAGCAACCGCCAGCGCCCCGCAGATCAGCATCATTCCACTCGTCGGCTCAGGCACGGCAGCCAAGCTGCCGCCACTTCCGCTGCCCAACCATGGCTGCGGTTTGCCGAAGTTCCGCTGCCAGATGAGGAAGTCCGCTCCGTCCACCCTGCCATCTCCATTGGCGTCGCCCTGCAACACAGTAGCGCCGGACGGAATCCCCACATTTTGTTTCCAGATTGCAAGGTCCAAGCCATCGACGACACCGTCCCCGTTGAAGTCGGGCCCCATGGCACCGCCAGTAGTTGGGTTAAGAAACGAGATCATGATCGACTCGCCAATGCGCTGGGCCACCGGAACGACATTGTTAAACGACGGGCCCAACAAAGCCGACAAATTCGGGCCCACCACGCCCAAACCGGGGACAACACAGGTCGGAATGCCGCTGCAGTCGGGGAGCGGCTTGCTGTAGTCCGGTAATGGTGCTCCGTTAGCGCCCGGCGTCGTCTGATAGGCGCCACCAGTGAAGGAAATGATTTGGTAACTCTGGCCTGGCCCATTCGCGGCGAGATCGGCGAGCACGTCGCTAGCCAAAGTCAAGTTGATTGCCCCGCTAATTCCGATGTCGCCAGCCGCACTGATCAGGTTCGGGTTCGAAAGGCTAAGCTGCATAGTGATCGTACCATTTGACGTCCAGGTCCCCGGATCGAGCACTTGCAATGTGTTTCCTCCGCCAACAAACGTCGGAGCGCATCCCAAGCAGTCGTCCTCGACGACTACCGACGTGTTCGGACCGATGCTGAACACTGGCACGAATCCGGTCGGTCCAACGATTTGGTCCACGTGAGCTTGGATGATGTTCGTACCCTCCGTGAACGCCATCACGCCCTCGTTCTGGATGCCCGATCCACTTCGCACGATCGCCCACTTGGCCGAAATCATGCCGCCGATGAACTTGGTCGGATTGGGAGGCAGGAAGACAGGCCGGTTAATGAACGGTTGCAGCGGTGTCGTCGGCGCCCGCTCAAACTCTAGTTGAGCTGGTGAATCGCGCGTGCCAAGAACCTCGACTAATCCATAGTTGATGAGCGGGTCGGGCGGCGTTTGATTCGTGCCGCTCGTGAATTGAGACGACGAGCTGATCAACAGCGAATCGCCAGCATTGACTCGAACTTGCCCCAAGTAACGATTGCGAAACACGCCGGTCCGAATCGTCCCGCTGCCCATGATGACACCGTCGTTTATCACCTGGACGGCGTCGGGCGTTCCTTGGTTGCCCGTCCCACCTTGCTGCGTGTTCACACTCCCCACCTGTATCGTCCCGCCGGAAAGCGAAACGATGCCAAACCGGCCAATCGCCAGCAACAAGGGCGTTGTGATATCCGTTGGGTCCACATCCAGCGCATTTTGAATCGTTACAAGACCACCTTCTGCAACATTGAGCGTACCGTGGCCAGTCTGTGAAGGATAGGGAAGGTCTTCACCCTTGACACTTCCAATAGTCATACCCTGCAAGCCAATGTCGAAGCCGCCGACCTGCAACGAGCCGCCGACCGACCAGGTCGAGGCGGTTCCTGCCGTCGAGCCAGCTCCCGCAGTCGAGCCGGTTCCTGTAACTGTCACCGTGCCGCTGCCGCCGGCGTCGGGAAAGGTGCCCAACGTGTTGGTGAAGGGAGTGCCGCCCAACACGGCGCCGACAGTCCCCGTATTCGATCCGGCCGCCCCACCGATTGGAGCCTGGCTAACAACCGTCGCCCCCCCGCTAATAGTCATCGTTCCGGTGCCTTGGAAGCCAATGGTCATCTGATGTTGGTCGACGTCGGTGTCGCCCGTCCCGCTGGCCTCAAAACCGCCATTACCCAAAAACGAGTCGATGCCGTCGACCACTATGTTACCGGTCGATCCGGGCGCGTCCCCAATCAATACCGCATCTTGAATCTCAGCCCGAGCTCCGGCGGTAATTTCGAGCGTTCCATTACCAAATTGGCCGACATACATGTCGAACCCTTGGTCCGTTGGACGGGGCGTCTGGCTGGAGAATCCGCCAGGAATGTTCTGAACTTCCGCCGGCAGGATATTTGGGTCGTTATTGTATAAAGAACCAAAACCCGTTATGCGCACAATGCCAGTACCGAATCGCGTCGTGCCATTAATCGTTCCCTGACCCCCGATGTAGAGATTCTCATCCCGCAGCGCTGATTCGCCGGAGATAAGCAGCGAACCGTAGCTCGTGGTGCCGACCATGACATTGAAATTGACATTGGTGTCGTCCGCGGGATCGTTCGGATCGGCACCGTCAGTATGTCGACCTTCGAAGAAAGTTTGGTGCGTCTGCGACTCAAAAGAATCGATCGTGTTGCCGTCGGATGGAATACCTTCGTTAACAGCCGGGG
>DASZZA010000898.1:0-1891 GCA_035545135.1 Lacipirellulaceae bacterium
AAGACTTTATAGCGGCCGGTTTTCTTTAGCTGATCGCGGAGCACGAGGCTGAAGGCCAGGACGACATTCTTCTCGATCGTTCCGTGTTTGACAGCTCCGGAGTCGTAGCCGCCATGACCTGGATCGAGAACGATGACTGGCCGGAAAGCCTTGGCTGCGCGTTCTGCCGGATTTTCGGCCAAGCGCGGCACCGGCGGTTGAATGGAGCCGGCGCCCAGTCCTGTCGGCGACGCGAATTCATTCGTGCCGGCGTTCAGCACGGCGGTTACGGGCCGTATGATGACTGCCAGCCGAAAATGTCCGTTCTTGTCCTGCTCGATCTCCGAATTTTCGACGACGACGGGTTGCGTCACGCCGATGACGATCCGAATTTTTCCCGGCGCGGAGAGACCGGAGCGTACGGCTTTCACCAAGCCCACAGGAGCGTTTTCATCAATGTGCGGAATCTGCAGATTGATATCGGGCAGTTCGACGACGACGCGATTGGGATGGGAAATCGCAAAGACCCTGTAGTCGGCCTTTCGCTCCAGTCCAACGACGAAGCGCGTGCGCAGAACTTTATGTTTGGCAGCGGGTCCGGCGGCATCCGGATTGGTGATCGCAATTTCGGATTCACCGGGCTCGTTTGATGGGTCGGGCGGACCCTCGGCGACGGCAGGGCATACGAGCGCGCCGAATACGGCCGCTGCAGCGACGCAGCGCAAGGCTCGTTTTGCCAAACTTCGCATTCGAACTTCCCCCGTGGCACGCCGCATCCAGCCCGGCACCACACCTTAATTGTGTGCCCACGGAAGATGGCGTTTTGGCGGTCAGAGCGGTACGGCCGTGAGGTTATGGGATGGCAGTTAATCTCTCGTTAAGCGAGATTTACGGCCGCCGTCGCTGCGGCTAATTCGATTTTGTCTGCCATGCGGCGGCCGCGGCCTGGTCGGCGTCATGCGCTTCGACCCAGCGAGCCTCGCCGCTGGTCAGCACTTCCTTTTTCCAGAAGGGGGCGCGCGTCTTCAGGTAGTCCATCAGAAACTCCGCGGCGGCAAACGCGTCCTGGCGATGGGCAGCGCAGGCAATCACCAAGACGATGTTGTCGCCGGGCTTCAACGTGCCGACACGATGGATGATGAGCGATGCCGAGAGCTTGAAGCGCTGGCGGGCTTCGGCTTCGATCCGCTCGAGTTCGGCCTCGGTCATTCCCGGATAGTGCTCGAGGCTCATCGACTCCAATGTCGCTCCGCCGGCATGGTCGCGGACTTTGCCGACGAAGATTGCGACACCGCCGATTCCCGTATCCTGGGCGGAGACGCGCGCCATTTCCGCTGTGACATCGAAATCATCCGGGCCGACGCGGACTGTCATGACTTACCCTCCTGTGACGGGAGGAAAGAAAGCGATCTCGCGGGCGTTGGCGATCGACGTGCCGGGCTTGGCATGAGCGTGATCGAGCGCCACGCGAATAGCTTCCGGTTTTGCAAAGGCCATGTCGAAGGGATGTCCGCGCGCGCTCTGCCAGCGCAACAGATCGCAGACGGTTGCGATGTCCGGCGGCAGTGCGATGCGTTCCTCGCTGCGGCCGGTTTTCTCGCGCAGCCAGGCAAAGTATCGGAGCGTGATTTCAGCGGTATGTGCTTCGGCGGCCATCGGGTGCTTTCAGCGGCTCATGGCGTGACGGATGCCAGCCTTCAGGTAATCGTATCCGGTGACGAGCGTCAGCAGTGCTGCAATCCAGAGCAAGGTGATACCGACGTTACTCGTGCCGGATATGATGTGTTCCGCGGCCGGGCCAATAAGCAGAATGGCGAGCGCGATGAACTGAACAGCCGTCTTCCATTTCGCCAGCTGCGTGACGTGAACCTTGACGTTTAGCTCGGCGAGGAACTCGCGCAGGCCCGATACC
>DASZZA010000899.1:0-9537 GCA_035545135.1 Lacipirellulaceae bacterium
GATGCGAATACGATCTAATATGGCCCCCGTCGTTTCCGTCTGCATCGCGTCCCAGGTTGTTGGTTCGGTGATCGGCACCTCGTTGGAATACCCCGTTCCGAACACCTTTAGGTAGCCGGTATCCGTGCCGCTGGCGCTAGACACGATCTTGGCCACCAAGAAATAGGTGTCGCCAGGCGTAACCGCAGGTCCAGCCGGCGTTGTGGAACCGTTGGCGTTGAGCCACGGCTTATCGCCATTGCCCTCAATACCGACTCCCCACCGCCGGTTGCCGCTCGAATCGACGAACTCCAGCAGAATGTTATCGTTGTTGACCCCGCCGCCGTTTGCCGCATTCTTGCGAATCAGCGCGCTGGCATATCGGACCGTTCCGTCTACGTTCAATGGGATAGTTTGGGAAAGCAACCGAGAGCTGCTCGCATTAGCACTCAAGCCGCCGGTACCGACACGCGATCCGGCCGTTGAGGGCGTCGCCAGTGGCGCTTCAAAGCCGACTGGGTAAGACAAGCTGACACCGTCGTCCGAGAGCCGATTGTCTGTCGACGACGTGATAAACCATCCTCCACTCCATCCCTCTCCGCCGTTCTGACCGTTCAGCGCTGCGCCGCTATAATCGAACGGTTCGTAGTCGATGAGTCCGGCCTTTGCTTTCGTGACGATTACCGCGCCGACGAAAAAACATAGGAATGCGGCGGGATAAAGCATGGTGCTTGGGAATGGCTTGGTCCGTTTTCCAACTGATCGATCCATTAGTCGTCCCTCCAAGAAGTAGGCGAGTTCAATATCCCCAACACGACAGCAATGCTTTTCTAATCGCGACCGAGGCAACACGCTGCCGCGATTTAGGTTCAATTCCGAACTGGGTTTCAAATATTCATCCGATGGCAATGCACGTCATATGTTTTTCCGCCTTGCTGATTGCGGCCGCACGATGTGATAGTGCGTTGTAATTTCCTTTGGAGTCAGCGCCCGATTGTAAATGGCTAGCTCATCGAGTTGCCCGATAAACGGTCGCACAGAGCGGGATGGGTACAGGCGGCCAAGTAGCAGCCGCATTCCCGGCGGTAATTCCGTCTCGTCCTCGGTCTCCGCGGCAAGTGATCCGTTGATATACAGCCGCATTTGCGATGCATCTTTTACCGCCACCAAGTGCTGCCATTTGCGCAAAGTGTACGCATCAACCGAATAGCACGAAGTTCCTCGATCAATCGCATTGCTGGCCGGACTGCGATGCAGGAAGCGGATTCGACCGGGATGGAATGTCGACGTAGGAATCAACCCAGTCCCGCCTAGTTCCAACAGAAGCCCGTGCTGGATGGCGCCAGCAGGTGCTTCGGGATCGCTAATCAGGGATACCACGGCGCCAACATGGTAATGACTCGGCTTTAGCCATAACTCGATCGAGTAACTGCTCTTGATTTCATCTTCAAATCGGTCTTTGCAAAGAATTACGCCGCCCTTATCCGTGACGCCGAATTCCACTACCTGATTGCCACGGTAGCTGGCGACTCCCAACGCGCCCCTGACGCGACAGCTGAAGCGGCTTCCCATTTCGTTTGGAATAGACGGCCATGCGTCTCGTTCAAAGCGCCAGTAGGCGATCGGAGCGGCTTCTTTCACGGCGGACACGTATGCGGGCGGGATGACCAAAGCGTCGGACTTCATCGACAACTGCGCAACGAAGTAGTCTGCATCGGCTCTCCGAGGCGTGATTTCCAGTTCGCCGTTCGGGACCTTCTGGACGCGAATTGCGTGCCCTGCATCGATCTTTAACGGTACATTCTGCTGTCCAGTGGTTGTTCGCCAGGCTGGTTCCAGGGTTGCTGAGCCGTCGAATACATGAATCTCCCCGTCGTTGCCAAACGCGCAGACTCCGATTGAGCCGTAGTCTGTCACAACCAGTCTGCCTACCGGGGTCTCGAGAACGAACGGCCGCCACGATGTGTTGATCGTGGCAGTCAGCCGACCAAACCGGAGCGTTGGCATGCCTTCCGAACTCAGCATCATCGCGGCCGGTCCTTCGAGCGAAACGGTCGCGCTGCCACTTCGAGGCCAGTCCAAAGTGAATTCGGCTAATCCTTCCAGGAGATGCAGCGATTGCCCGCTTGAGAGCCACCCGCCAATGTCTCGCGATCCATCGGAGTCGCTTGCCCACAAGCAGGCGGTGCTGCGAACTAAGCGTGCCTCGTAAGGCGGGGTGGCAGCTTCGTGGCTTGGCCCGACATGTTCAACGGAAGGCGTCACGTTCAACCGAATCGCCCGCCGTAGCGCCGGCGACGCCAACGCTCCTACCACGAACGCAATTCCGAGAGCGATCGTCGGCCAAACCAGAGAGACTCGCAACCCGCCGCTCTGCTGTCCGACTGGCTCCGCGCTTTCGCGCCTATCATGCACGTTAACAGGGGCGGCTGCCGGCTTCCCAGCGGATGAATCAGGCAAGCTATCCATTGAGGACTGCCAAAGAAGTGCCGCTTGCTGCTCGAATAGTCGGGCCGTGTAGTTTGCGAAGTATGGGTCACTGCGCACAAGCTGGTCCAGTCGAACTAATTGTTCGTCGGTGGCTTCACCGCTACTGGCAGCCAGGGCAATTTCTCGGATCTCGCGTTCGCTACGCGACCGGGCGCTCATGCTGGCTCCTCATTGGCCAAGTTACGCTGCACACAGTTCAGTAAAGTATTGTGAATGCGACTAAGCGCTCGATACACCGAATCGACAGAACGATACTGCAAAGCGGCAATTTGCTTCGGCGGCTGTTGGCAATAATATCGTGCGTGCAACAGATCACGATCGGTCGTGCTTAGCCGAGACAAGCAGTCTTCTAATGCTTCCTGTCGGGCCGAAGACTCATCCGCCAGTGCAACCGCTTGCTCGGCAAGCAGTTCCAATGTTTCACCACTGATTACTCGCAAGCGCCGCCGCTGTTTCGTGAAACTTAAAACCTCGAAATATGCCACGCGGCTGGCCCACGCAAAGAAATTGCTGCCCGGCCGAAATTCAGCGAACTTATTCCACAGCACGACGCTGGTATTCTGAAACACCTCCTCCGCGTCGTGATGATTAAACACGAGAGTCAGGATGAATCCGTAGATGCGCCGCGCGTTTCGCGAGTATTGGCGCGCAAACTCTTCCCGGTCCAGTTCGGCGGAATCGTTCTCCCGCCTGTCCTCTGCGTTGGTCGGCATTCCCATACCTAAATGCAAGAAGAGGTGTCCAATCGGACGGGGTATGAACCCGTGGCCAGACGAGATGACCCGCCTTAGTAAATACAGCTATGTCGGCTAATTTTTTGCGGCTTAGGTTTTCCAATTGTGGTAAACCGTTTCACCACAATAATTTATGTTATCGCGCGCCGCCTACAACGCGAACTCGTTCTCGCGGCAAGCGACTGTGCAGCAGCTTACTAAGACCTCTCGCGGTTGCAGAACCACTAAGCAGGCCGGTTCTTGCCTGCCAAATACGAGTGGCAAAGTTCAGAGATAACTTAAGCGCGCTTTCGGTAGTCGAACAGGCCTGCTTGCTACAAATGCAGTGTCCGCACGAGCAATAGGCCTATTCCGGCGCAGATCGGGCGTATTCTAAACCCAAGTATCCGACGTTGAATCAACGTGAGCGAACTTCGCATAGACGAGTCGAAGTGACCGAAACAGACTCTTCGCAATGACGCAGCAGCGTCACGAAATGCGACCGGTTAGTGACAACCTCCGTCGTGTCGATATCCAATTGCAACGATCCACAATTCTTCACTTCGTCGATAGCTTTGCCCAAAACGGATGCTGACGATCCGCCCTCGTGCGAACGTCCTCCAGCAGCACCGTCAGGTTCGGCTGCACGGTATGGTCGGGCGGCGTAAGCGCGTGGCCATTTACTTCGACCACCAGCTTCTTGCCGAAATCCACCAGCTCCGGCGATAGCCATACAGTAGTCTCTTTCGCCTGTAGCTGTACGGTAACCTTGTTGGTTTCTAGCCGCTTGCCTTTGATCGGCGCGGGCCGAACCGATCGTTTGGGCGGCCAGTTCGGCGGGGCCACCATCGACCTCGCCGGCAGGCCCTCGGCTTCCAGCCACCAGAAAAACGAATCCCATGGCCGCATCGATACGCAATCGATATCCTTGGGCATCGTTCGCTGCTTGAGTGCCATCCATTGGAAGATCCGCTGAATCTCATCTCCAAATGGCTCGTCGCCACGACCCTCATATTCGACGACCGTCACATCCGAGCCCGGTCGCATATAGCGGTCGAGCTCACGCCCGTTTTTCGCCATTTTGTCGCCGTCGAGCTCCCCCGATACCACGTACCAATTCAAATAGCGCGCGTTCTCGGCATATCGACCGACGTACTCGTCGGCCACCGCCGAAATGGGCATCACGCCTGCCCACAGGTCAGGATGGGCGATCGCGATGTCCCACGCCGCGTCGCCCCCCATGCCGTGGCCCGTCAAGAATACTCGGTCTGTATCGATCGAGAATCGCCGGCATGCGTCTCGCAGCGCGCAAAGCACGGCGTTATGTTCGCGTTCGGAGTATTCGTATGAAAACTGATGCGGCTCCTGCCAATCGACCGCGATCACAATATATCCGTGGCGAACCGCCTGGCCGAGCCGCTCACCGCTCTTGTTCTTCGGCCCGGCCCAGAAATCAAGCATCTGCTCGGGCGAAACACCCGCGTCTGCCAGTGTCACGATCGTCGGGTAGTGCCGCAGTGGATCGTACTCGAGCGGCACTTGCACCAGGTAGCGAATATCGGCTTCGCCCGGCAGCCCGGCGACTTTCAACTCATACATTCGCGGCGCGTCCTCGGCCGGCTTCGGCAAGTCCAGCGGCGGCTTCATTAGCTTTAAGATCTGAGCCACGCGTTGGATCGTTGCCCCTTCCATATCGTGTATGTCGGCGGCCAACTTCGAACGATTCGCTGCCAGCGGCTCGCGCAAGTATGTGCGAATACTGTCGCGTGCATGCGACAGCGATACGGCCGTCTGAAAATTATCCGTCGCCTGATTCGCCCCCACGAGCCAACCACTAACAGCCAGCGCCACTTTCTGCTCAGCCGAAAGCTTCGCATCGTCCGCCAGACGCTCAAAGGAAGCCAGCCGGTTGATCGCGTCTTCGTTCGCCTCCGCGGCGATTTCCTTCGCGAAACCTTCAGCTAAATGTCGCCCGTTGTCATCCTGAATCTTCGCAACTTGGTTGTTCAACTCTTCGAGCAAGTTCTTACGCCGGGCGTCCTCCGCTGCGTACTTGTCCAACAGCTCGCGAATCACCTGCAATGTTTCGCTCGAGATCCCCTCGGAGGGAAACTGCGTGAGTAGACTTCGAGCCAACTGGTGTTGCCCAGCCTTCTCCCGCAGTTGAATCTCCTTCAAAATCAATTTCCCTCCGAGCTGTCGCAACTCGCGCACGTCCTGCTGCAAATCTTTACGCTCGGGAAATGCCTTAATGATTTGCTCCAGCTCGGCCGCCGCGTCGCGATACCGCTCGCTCGTCAAATACAACCGCACGATTTGCAGGCGGCCTTCGAGGTCGTCCGGCTTAACGGCCTTGGAGAGGACGCGGCTGAGCGTTTCTCGCGGGATACTGCTCGTGGCGATGCGCATGTCCCAAACGATCGGCCGCGGTCCACCGCTCAGTCCTTCAATTTCTGTGTAGAGCGGCGTGATCAATGTGATCCCTTGCACCACCGGCAGCGGCCCGCCGGAACCTTGCATTTCATAGATTCGTCGGCCGTACTCGTCGAAAGGTGTCACTCGCAGCGCTCGCCCGACCCGTCCAATGGCCCCGCCAGTTTCCGCCACCGGCTGCCAAATGTGGATTCGCACGTCGCGCGTCGTCGTAGACTCCATCACTTTGGCGATCTGAAAACTGTGAATGAACGTCCGCCGCAAGCCATCGTCGACCACGACGAGCGGCGCCACGGCCACTTCGCCGGACGGCGTTTTCGGCGACAGAGGATTTTCAGCAACGCTCGAAAGTTGGGCAAATTTCCCTTCGAGCTTGCGGCCGTCTTTCAGCTGTAGAGTTTGGCTCGCGGCAATCTGCGAATGCACGAGCCACAATAGCAGCGCAGCGACGAGCCTTCGGGACACTGGATTACGGAGAGGCACGAACTTATCTCAAGTCGTAGATGTCTTATTTCGGGCCGGGCGACCGCCTTCATTCCATTGTCATACGCCCGGGAACACGGTCAATCGAAATGAGTTCGTGTCCCGGTTCAAGGCGGCCCGGCCGTATCGACTATTCGGATCTTCGGCCTTATATCATTGCCGTGCATTGACACTATGGCCCCTACTCGGCGAAAACGGTGGCGTATTCCTGGTGACCTGTAATTCGTTGTCCCGTCGGACTGGTCGCTTCAGCATCCAGATTGAACTCCATGCCTCTACGTTCTGCCGCCAAAACGCTGCTCGTACTCGCGATTGCAATGCCTGTCGTCCAATCTGTGCTCGTCTGGGTCCGCGGCATGCTGGCAAGCATGGGCGACCCAGAGGGCGGAGCGATTATCGGCTACATCGGCACAGCGTGTGGTATCGCTTGGTTGCTCTGTCTGGTCGGTTTGCTGGTCGTCGTCGCGCTCATCGTTTTAAATGAACCGCCGCCGAATCAATAAAGACAGCCTCTTTCGGACCGGTCACTTCAGCGACCAGTGAACCCAGTACAAACCCTCCATGCCTCACGACAGCTACGAAAACCCGCTCATCACCCGATACGCCTCACGCGATATGGCCGCCGTGTGGGGCGACCAGCGCAAGTTCAGCACGTGGCGGAAGCTGTGGGTCGCACTGGCCGAAGCCGAAGCCGAATTAGGATTACCGATCACCAACGAGCAGCTCGCCGAGTTGCGGGCGCATACCGACCACATCAACTGGGCGGCCGCCGAGCAATATGAACGGAAACTCCGCCACGACGTGATGGCTCACGTGCACGCTTACGGTGATCAGTGCCCGGCGGCGCGGCCGATCATCCACCTCGGGGCCACGAGTTGCTACGTCACCGATAACACCGACCTCATCCTGATCCGAGATTCACTGCAGTTGGTCGCCCAGCGTCTGGCGGCGGTCATCATCGCCCTCGCCGACTTTGCCAAAAAATATCGCGACTTGCCGACACTCAGTTACACGCATCTGCAACCGGCCCAGCCCACCACCGCCGGCCGCCGAGCGTGTTTGTGGGCGTATGATTTGGTTTTGGATTTGGCGGAGATTGAACATCGCATTGCGTCGCTTAAGGCCCGCAGCGTCAAAGGCACCACCGGCACGCAAGCCAGCTTTCTGGCGCTCTTCGACGGCGACCATGGCAAAGTCGAGCAGCTAGAAAAATCAGTCGCAAAAAAGATGGGCTTCGACGACACCTACGCCATCACAGGCCAGACGTATTCGAGAAAAATCGATTCGCAAGTGCTCGACACACTCGCCGGCATCGCCGCCAGCAGCCAAAAGGCTGCCACCGACTTACGCATTTTGGCTCACAAAAAAGAAATCGAGGAACCGTTCGAAAAAGATCAGATCGGCTCCTCCGCGATGGCTTACAAGCGCAACCCCATGCGGTGCGAACGAATTTGCGGTCTGGCACGATTCGCGATGAGTCTCGCCGCGAACACCGATCAAACGCACGCCACTCAATGGATGGAGCGCACGCTGGACGACAGCGCGAACCGCCGCCTCGTCATCCCGCAGGCGTTCCTGGCCATCGACGCCATCTTGATCCTCTACCAAAACGTGGCGGCCGGCATGGTCGTGTACCCACAAGTCATCGCCAAGCATCTCCGCGAAGAATTGCCGTTCATGGCCACGGAAAACATCCTTATGGCCGCCGTCGCCGCCGGCGGCGACCGCCAAACACTCCACGAACGCATCCGCCAGCACAGCCATGCGGCAGCGGCCATTGTGAAAGAACGCGGCGGCGAGAACGATCTCATCGACCGACTCAAAAATGACGAGGCGTTCGCAGCCGTGGATATAGAGTCCGCCATCGATCCGGCAAAGCTTACCGGCCGCAGCCAGCAGCAGGTCGATGAGTTCGTCACGAACGTGGTAGCCCCGATCCGTGAAGGATATGGCGCCACGCCACGCGTTGACGTGCGCGTCTAAACTGCATTGGCTTATGTATCTGCCCCTCCACCCTGCATCCCGCACCTGGAATCCTCAGATGAGGTCCAGCGGCGACTGCCGCCGGTGGCGTTTGCGGCTGCATTCGTGGCACACGCCGGTAATGATAAGACGGTGGCCGGTCACGCGGAAGTCATGTTCGCGGGCCACGGCGTCGCGGATGTTTTGCAGCTCTACGCTGCTGAACTCGATGAGCTTGTCGCAGATTTGACAGTATAAGTGGTCGTGCTGTGGGTAGCCATAATCGTGCTCGTAGACGGCGCGGTTGCCGAGCGTCATCTTCCGCAACAGGCCCGCTTCGACGAGCTCGTTCAGCGTACGATAGATCGTTGGCCGGCTGATCTTCTCTCCCAGCTCGCGCCGGCCCAAGCTGTCGATCAATTCGTCGGCATCGAAATGGTCATGCCGTTCAAAGATGTACTCTACCAGCGCCCGTCGCTGCTGGGTCGTACGTTTGCCGCGGCTTTGCAGGTACTCCTCAAAGCGATCCTGAGGAGAAAGGGAAACCTGCACTTCGCCAAGTGAGAAATCGTTGGACATCGAGATGAGCCGAGCACCGCACGCCTGGGGTGCAATGGTCCGTTACATTCCGGGCTTATTGAGACAAAGCGGGGCGATCACAATCGTCCCAACTTCTTGCGCAAAAAAAGTTTGCGCCCAACTAGCCCCGCCCTATTGATTCTAAGCGGCCCATGAAGTCACGACAAGAACGCAAGATGTAGCGGACTTAGTGACAGGTTTTGGGAGACAAGCCCGGAGTCTTCGACGCGCTTGAGTGATTGTGCAGCCACACCGCTCGCAGACTCAGGGCGTGCCACCCGGCTAACAAGAAAGAACCGACCGACCGTTGCTAGCCAATCTCATCCAGCAACCGGCTCATAGCGATGTCCATCTTTTCCGGCGTGTCGTATGTGCCAGCCGCAATCTGACGACGAATGAGATTCACCAGATCATGTCGAATCGGACTGCCCTCGGCGGCCATGGCGGCCTCGGCGGCTGGCGAGATATCGACGCGGTCGACGGATCCGGCACCCGCACTGCGCTGAGCCCCAGCCGCGCGAGTCGAAATGTGCGGCGGGTTTATTCCGTGCGGACCATGAATACGATTTGTGCCATGGATGTGCATGGTGAGTCTCCACACGGGGTCGGTTTAATGATCTCTAACGTACGAGCGGACACGCTCAGTTTTTCTCAGGCCGATACGATTAGTCGTCTTTCGGCCGTCCTCGCGAATGCGAGTGCCAGAGCATTATCAAAATCGACTTCGGCACTCGCAACTTCCAACAATTCGTAGCAACATTCAATCAGCGCTAAGACATGCGTTGTATCATGTTTAGCGGTAGTCGGCGAGCGGCCACAGCAATCGTGTCGGCTAATTGGTCCGGGGCCGAGCCATTGTCGCGACGATTCAACCCGGCGGCACGTGCGTTGGAAATTT
>DASZZA010000900.1:0-2828 GCA_035545135.1 Lacipirellulaceae bacterium
GTTTGGAATAGTGGCAGCTCGTTGGGCATCCACATCGAGCCCGGCATTGGCGACGCGACCGCTGGCATTGTGTACAGCGGCGCGATCGGCAACTTCCATAGCACCAGCGCCTCGGCCGGCGACTTCAATCACAATGGCACCGTGGACGCCGCTGATTATGTCATCTGGCGTAAAGGCGCCAGTCCGAACCCCAATAGCCCGACCGATTACAATACCTGGCGGAGCACCTTCGGCCAGACTGGCGGCGGCAGCGGAACGACCAATAATGTCGGCGTCATGAAACGCGGCTACGGCACGCTCACGCTGAGCGGCGCCAACACGTACAGTGGCCAGCTCAAGGTAAACGACGAGGGCGGCACTCTGCGGCTCACCAGTGTGCAAACCAACGCCGGCCAATCGATGGCCCTGCCAGCCGTCTACATCGGCAACGCCCTGAACACGACGCCCACCATCCTCAAAGTTCTGACGAACAATGCCCTGCCAGCCAATTCACTGATCCGGTTCGGATCGGGTGTTAATGGCGGCATCAATCCGATCTTCCGCCTGCACGACGAAGATCCAGTCGATTTTCAGGCCCCTGGAAGCGGCTCGTTTAACCAGACGGTGCGTGGTTTTTCGGGCGGCAACGGTTTGGTCCAGGTCGGCGTCGGAACGCTGACGATCGATACGCCCGCCAGCGAATCGTATTCGTTCTCCGGTACGCTCCGCACCGATTTCGATGCGAACACACTTGCCTTCGGCACGGTGATCAAGACCGGCGCTGGAGAGCAGGATTTCAACCAGATCAACGACAGGATGTTTGGCCAGTTTATCCTGCAACAAGGAACCGTGGGGATCGGCGACGCACAAATCTTTGGCCCGTCCAATACGGGACCATACGGATTGAACCACAGCGTGCTGTATCCCCGCCTTGAGATCGATGGGGGCGCGCTCAAGAATATCGCCGGCACTCTTAACATGAGTGTGCCGCTCGTATTTATCGGCGGCAGCTTCGACTTCGATAGTGGCAACGGCAACACACAGTTCCTGGGTTCCAGTGCCAACCCCACGGTCACGACGCTGACGGTAAACAACCCGACGATCAACGTCACGACGACAGGCACTACCGCCTTGATTTTTGCACATCAAATCCAAGACGATGGCACACCCCGCGGCTTCACCAAGAGTGGCCCCGGACTGTTGACCCTTGGAGGCCATGACAACAGTTATGGTGGTGATACGGTCCTTCAGCAGGGAACTCTGCGACTTTCGAACAATGTGACCGCCAGCACGGATACGGGAGGCGAGGTGCCGACGCTCGGCAACCAAACGTCTCCAGGCACACTCGTGCTCGCCGGCGGCAAGCTGGACTTCAACGGGAAAATTGGTACGATCTTCGCCGATGCGTATAGCGGCACGCCCTACAACGGTACGCGCACCAACATCGAGTCCAACCCGATCAGCGTGACGGCCAGTAGCATCATCGCCTACGCCAGCAGCGCGACCGGCATTACGGACGATGTCAATTTCGTATTTACCAGCAACTCGGTCGCGTGGACGAGTGGCACGCTGACGTTCCAGAACAACAACGCAAACAGCACGGGAGACATATTCAAGCCGACGTTCAGCGGCAGCGGCTTCAACTACGGGGGCCCAGTGGCGCTGACGAACAACACCAACGGCGGTAAGACCGTCCTTGTGTCGAACAACACGTCGGGGACGCAGACGTGGTCGGGCGTGATCTCGGGCGATGGCGGCTTCCTGCGCGACGGCACCGGCACGACCCTCCTTTCTGGCATTAACAACTACACCGGCGACACAACGGTATTGGCCGGCACCCTGAGCATCACGCATTCCTATCTTGCCGATGCGGCCGATGTGTACTTGACGACCGGAGCAACCATGAACTTGAACTTCGCCGGAACCGATACTATCGATCAGTTGTTCTTCGACAATAGTTCGCAGGTAACAGGCACGTGGGGAGCGATCGGCTCGTCGGCGACGCACCAAAGTTCGTTCTTCACCGGTAGCGGCATTTTGATGGTGTCGGCTATGGGCAGCGGCAGCAGCTTACTAAACGGCACGTCGGCCGTGCCCGAGCCGGCGACGGTGTCGCTGTTGCTGTTCGCGGCCGGCGCGGCGCTCGTATGCGGCCGCCGCAAAAGATAAACAGAGCAGCGCCGCTCGTCACGATAGAGCGCGGCGGCCAACGAGATGTGCGGTTACTCAGCGAGCTTGCTGCCGGTTTGCGTGTTGGAAGCAGTTGAGTTGTGGTTTCAAAAAACGGCCAAAACGCTGGAGTTTTTTGCATTGTGCCGTTGGTACCCGCGCTGATAATAAAGGATTGGAGCAAGTAGAGGCATCCGCCCATACGCGGTCTTATCGTGCCGTCTTGTTACTGGGAGACATGCATGAGCACCTGTTCTAGTTTGATAGCATCTATTGAAGGCACGTACGCTGTGCCGCGGGCGGCGCGCCACGGACGCTGCAGACGTTTGCCTGCTGCGGGGCGCGGCGCGTGTCGACAAAATGGTTTCACGCTCGTCGAGTTGCTGGTCGTCATCGCCATCATTGGTATCTTAGTAGCACTTTTATTGCCAGCGATTCAGGCGGCGCGCGAAGCGGCGCGGCGGGCTCAGTGCCAGAACCATTTGAAGCAAATTGCCCTGGCCGTGCTCAACTACGAAAGCGCGAAAAAGAAATTCCCGCCAGGTTTCGTCTCGCAGCCTTCGCAGTTTGAATCCTGGGGCTGGCCTATTTTCATCCTGCCGAGCTTGGAGGAGCAATCGCTGTATGATCAGCTTCGACCGTCCGAAACAATGGTGCAGGACGCTAATACGCCGCCTGTT
>DASZZA010000901.1:0-6875 GCA_035545135.1 Lacipirellulaceae bacterium
CGGCACGAATTCCGCGATTGCCGGCACGTCGGGCAGAATAGACATTCGTCTCGCTTCCGTGACGCCTAGCGCACGTAGCGTGCCGGCGCTGAGGGGGCTGATCGCAGTCGCAACAGGAAGGAATATAACTTGAACTCGTCCGGCCAGCAGATCGGGAAGCGCTTGCCCGACGCCCCGATAGTGCACCGTCGTGAGGTCAACGGCGGCCTTTAACTTGAAGAGTTGGCCGTAAAGATCCGATCCACTACCCGAGCCGGAGGTCGCTACGTTGACCTTTCCCGGATTGGCTTTGGCATAAGCGATGAACTCGGAGATCGTCTTGGCCGGAACGGATGGATTGACCACCATGACGAATCCATCATGGCAAATGCTCGCGACAGGCACGATGTCGCGGAAGAAATCGAAACTAAGATGACCGTAGATCACAGTGTTCCATACATTGACGTCGGACAAAATGAGCAGCGTGTAGCCGTCGGGATGTGCCTTCGCAACAAGCTCGGTTGCGACATTGCTACTCGCACCCGGCCGGTTCTCGACGACGAACTGCTGACTAAACCGCTCTGACAGCACCGGTCCGATCAATCGTGCCGTGATGTCGGTCACTCCACCGGGCGGAAAGCCAACGATGAGACGCACCGGCCGCGCTGGGTAATCGCGCGCCGACGCGAAGCGCGCCATGGCGGGCAGCGTGGCCGCGCCTACGGCGAGATGCAGAAATCTGCGACGTAGAACTTTCATGGTGGCGACCCTATGAGGACGCGCAGCCTCCGCGAACACAGAGAGCCGCGATTCGAGATCAATTAGTTTCGAGCAGCTCGCCCGCCGGAGGCACAAACGCTGCCTTTGAATTTACAGGACTTCGGCATGTCCCGTTGGCAGCTCTGACAGACCAATACCATCCAAATTACACTAACAGTCCTGTGATGCACAGCGCATCCCAAGCGGGTACCAACGTGGGCTTGCCGTTTCGCGTAACGCAAAACATGGAATATCGACCCGGTGGTGGATCGGCCTAGTCTACCTTAATGTTGGCCGACCGGATCACTTTGGCCCATTTCTCGGTTTCGGCGGCGATGAGTTTGGCAAAGTCAGTCGGCGAGCTCGGAAGCGCATTGCCGCCGGGGTCAGAAAGCCGCGTCACCATGCTGGGATCGGCGGGGACCGCATTGATCTCTGTGTTGAGCTTGTCAACGATCTCAGTGGGCGTGTTCTTGGGCGCGGCAACTCCATACCATCCGCTCGCCTCATAACCGGGTAGGAATTCGCCCACGGTGGGAATTTCCGGCAGCGCATCCGAGCGTGTCGCGGTGGTTACGGCAAGCGCGCGCAGTTTGCCCGCTCGGATGTACTGGATCGACGAAGGTACTGGAGCAAAAAACACTTGCACCTGGCCGCCAAGCAGATCGGTGAGTGGGCTGCCGCGGTACGGGACGTGAAGCGTGTTGATGTCTGCCATCATCTTGAACAACTCGCCCGCTACGTGGGACGCGGATCCGTTGCCGGACGACGCCATGGCGATCTTGCCCGGATTGGCTTTGACATAAGCGATGAACTCGGGAACCGTTTTCGCTGGAAGCGATGGGTTGACTTCCATGACTTGGGGTGTTCGGGTGGTGCTTGCGACTGGCACCAGGTCCCGCATGAAGTTGAAATTGAGCTTGTCATAGAGCGTTGCGTTAATTGCGTTCGCCTGAGTAACCAGGAGAAGCATGTAGCCGTCCGGCGCAGCTTTCACCACAACCTCGGTGGCGAGATTGCTGCCGGCCCCCGGCCGATTCTCAATGATGAATTGTTGACCGAGCCTTTCCGACAGCCGTTGCGCTAACAGACGGGCGAGAATGTCAGCCGTACCGCCGGCGGCAAAGCCGACGACAATGTGCACCCGTCGCGTCGGATAGGCTTCCGCTTGGGCGATGCGCGGCAGGACCGTCAGTGCGGCGGCGCCGGCTGCCAGACGCAGAAATTTGCGGCGGGGAAGTTTCATGATGCGCTCTCCGATCAAATGGCAACGCCCAGGCGTTCACTCCGGCTTGATATTGGCTGCCCTGATCACCTTGCCCCATTTCTCGGTTTCGCCCGCTAGGAATTTGCCGAAATCGGGGGGTGAACCTGGAAACGCTTGCCCGCCTAGGTCAGCGAGGCGCGCTTTGAATTGAGCGTCGCTGAGGGCCGCATTCACCTCTTTATTAAGCTTGGCGACGATTTCCGTGGGAGTGTTGCTTGGTGCGCCAATACCCTGCCAGCCGCTCGCCTCGTAGCGCGGCACAAAATCGCCGATCGGCGGCACGCCCGGTAATGCTTCAATCTGACTGGAGGTCGTCACGCCAAGCGCCCGCAGCTTGCCGGCCCGGATGTAGCCGAGCGACGCCGGAACGATGTCGAACATGACCTGGACGCGGTCGCCGATGAGGTCAGTCAACGCTTGCTGTGCGCCGTGATAGTGCACCGGCAGCAAATCGACGCCGGCCATCATCTTGAACAACTCGCCGAACAGATGCTGCCCGGTGCCCGGACCCGCCGTCGCCATATTGATCTTGCCCGGATTGGCCTTGGCGTAGGCGATGAATTCGGGCACGGTTTTGGTCGGAACAGATAGATTGACCTCCATAACGCTCGGCGTGCGTATAATGCCGGCGATGGGAGCGATATCGCGCAGAAAATTGAAATCGAGTGTCGGGTATAGCGTCGCATTGATGGCATTTGGCGGGATGACATAGAGAAGCGTGTAGCCGTCCGGCTGTGCTCGCGCGACGAACCCGGTGGCGATGTTGTCGCCGGCACCCGGCCGATTCTCAACGATGAATTGCTGGCCGAGCCGCTCCGACAGCCAGTGCGCGGTCAGGCGCGCGACGATGTCGGATGCAGACCCGGGCGTGGAGCCGACGACGATGCGCACCGGCCGGGTCGGGTAATCGAGCGCCGACGCGCTGCGCGTCAAAACCGGCAACGCGGCAGCGCCCGCGGCCAAATGCAGGAATTTGCGACGGGAAAATTTCATAAGGAATCCTCCAATCAAACGTCACGTGAGGCAAACCGGATTACTGCACCTTAATGTTGGCTGCACGTATCACCTTGCCCCACTTCGCGGTTTCATCCACGATAAGCTTGCCGAAGTCGGCGGCCCGCATCGACATCGGAGTGCCACCCAGATCGGCGAGCTTCTCCTCGATGCCAGGGTCGGCAAGGCCGGCGTTGACCTCCTTGTCGAGCTTCTCGACAATCCCGGCGGGCGTGCCTTTTGGCGCGCCGAGGCCAAACCATGCGGTCGCCTCGTAACCAGGCACAAATTCCGCCAAGGTCGGCACGTCAGGCAACGCCGCGGAGCGCGTCGCCGAGGTCACTGCCAGCGCGCGAAGCTGGCCGGCCCTGATGTGCGCGGCGGTTACGAGCGTCGTCTCAAACATGACTTGTACCTGTCCGGCGATGAGGTCGATGAGCGCGGGCCCGCCGCCGCGATAACCGACGCGGACCAGATCAAGCCCGGTCGTGAACTTGAAGAGTTCGCCTGCGGCATCCGGAACGCTCCCCGGACCGCCCGTTGCCATGTTGATCTTGCCCGGATTGGCCTTGGCATAGGCGATAAATTCGGGAACCGTTTTGGCTGGGACCAATGGATTGATCACCATCACTTCCGGTACGCGCACAATTCCCGCAACCGGCGTGATATCGCGGATGACGTTGAATTTGAGGTTGCTGTAAAGAGTCGCATTGATCGCGGCCGGCGCACCTACAATGAGGAGAGTGTAACCGTCAGCGGGCGCCCTCACGACAAACTCGGCGGCGACGTTGCTGCCGGCCCCCGGTCGATTTTCGATCACAAATGCTTGGCCGAGACGTTCAGATAGCCAACGCCCAATGACGCGAGCCGCGACGTCAGTTGGACCGCCAGCGGCAAAGCCAACGATCATGTGCACCGGCCGCGTCGGATAATCGAGCGCAAACGCATACCGCGAGCCGACCGGCAGCGCAGCGGCGCCCGCCGCAAGATGCAGAAAGTTTCGGCGTTGAAGTTTCATCGTGACTCCTCCCCAGTAAATCCCGCCGGAGGCCAACCAAATTACTGCAGCTTGATGTTGGCCGCGCGAATCACCTTGCCCCACTTTTCGGTTTCGTCAGCAACGAACTTGCCAAAATCGGCGGGCGCCCCGGCGAGCAACGTGCCGCTCAGCTCGGCCAGCCGCATCTTCATGACGGGATCGGCGAAGGCGGCGTTGACCTCGCGGTTGAGCTTGTCGACGATCTCGGTGGGCGCATTTTTGGCTACGCCTAGTCCGTACCAGGTGCTCGCCTCATAGCCCGGAACAAACTCACCGACAGTGGGAACGTTCGGCAGCAGCTCGGAGCGCGTCGCGCCGCCGACCCCGAGGGCGCGCAGCTTGCCGGCCTTGACTTGCTCAATCGCAGCGGGAACGGAGGGGAACGAGACCTCGACTTGTCCGCCGAGCAGGGCGGCGATCGCGGGCGCCGTACCGCGATAGTTCACTGTGACCAGATCGACCCCCGCCATCATCTTGAACAGCTCGCCAGCCATGTGGCTCTCGGTCCCAATGCCGCCGGTCGCATAGTTGCTCTTGCCCGGATTGGCCTTGGCGTACGCGATGAGCTCGGGAACGGTCTTGGCCGCAAGCGATGGGTTGACCACGATGATAGCGGGCACCTTGCTGATGCCCGCGACGGGTTTGATGTCATGGAGGAAATTGAAATTGAGCTTGTCGTAGAGCGTCGCGTTGACGGCATTCGCCGGATTGACCAAGAGCAGCGTGTAGCCGTCGGGGCGCGCATTGACGACCGTCTCGGTTGCAAGATTAGAACCCGCCCCCGGGCGGTTCTCGACGACGAATGACTGACCAAGCCGCTGCGAAAGCCATTGGGCCATGAGGCGCGCGGCGATGTCGTTGCCGCCGCCGGGAGCATATCCGACGAGCAAGTGAACGGGTCGCGACGGATAGGTATCTGCCATTGCGATCCGCGAGACGGCCGGGAGCGCGGCAGCGCCCGCCGTAAGATGCAGAAGTTTTCGACGAGGAAGGTTGATCGTGTGGTCCCTCTTTCAGAGGGAGGCCGCGGCCCTTACGCGGCCTCTGATGACAATCTCAGCTTCATCACGCCCGTTATTGCGACGTACCCTCGATGGCAAAGGCGCTGAACGTAGCATACTCTTCGCCGATTTTTCTGGCTGCCTTGAATTCGGGCGTATTGCGCGCAGCTAGAGCTTGTTCAAGGCTATCCCAAACCTGAATGACAACGCGCGATTTTGGCGGCGTGCCCTCTATTGGCGTTACCTTTCCACCGAGAGACAGGTAGCGAACGCCGGCTGCTTTGTTTAGCGCCACCGCCTTCGGAACATACTCCTTGGCATAGGCGGACGGGTTCGTGACATCGATCTGCGCAATGACATAAACGGGCGGCTTGGCTTGAGCGTGCAGACCCTGGACTACCCCGCCGCCGAGTGCTGCACCTGTCAACAATGTCAGTCCCAGAGGGAATATATCGTTTCATCGCTTTCCCCTTTTGAAAAACTCCAATCCCACGCGAGCCATGAAACGCGGATACCGATGGCATCCGCGAGCGAGACGGCTATTTCGATAAGTTAAAGGCGCTGCTGTACCTGCCGACGGCATGGTCGCTGCCATTCGCCGTCGGGACTTCGACACGTCCCGCCTGGCAGTTCTGCGACGAAGCTAAACTAGCGCTACAAACGCGGGAAAGGAGAGTCAAATCGAGCTCCGATTGTGGCACTTCACGAGATGACGGATCGCGGTACCTGCGAGAACAACCACAAAACGTCAGTCAACATTCGGTATATGGCCGCCAACGACGCCGCCACCGGGAGAGCGGCCAATAGCGAAATCACGCCAAAGTAAGGGTCCGTGCCGGCGGATCGATATTGGCGGCGGTACCGGCCGGCACCGCAGGCCCGTGCCGGCGTTCCCTGATGGTGGTTGGCATGGCTCATCTTGTTGAATTCCGAGCGCGTAATTCTGGTAATCGATCTAACGCGCGGAAACAGTGCCGTGCGACACAGCGAATAATGGCGTTGAACCGTCCCCTGAGCGACGATTCCGCAGTGGCGTCCGCAAACGTGCTTATTCCATCGCGCAAGCATCTTCAGCGACCTCCTGCCGCGGCAGGTTGGTGACGGCTTGTGCTTGCGTATCCGCCAGCTGCCTTATCCCTTAGCCCGAGGTCTCCCGGCCCCCCCGAGACGCTAGGAGGCGCGGGCGCCTCGCGCATCCCCAAAATTGGGGAGGCCGTACTTGCGATGCTTGGAGCACCCGTCGTAGAGCTAGACTAGGGACGCCGCTTGCTGATGTTGCGCCGTTGTGTCGCGAGGATAGGGCAGCACGGCATGTTTGATCTTGACAGTTTTTCGCAGGCCGTTGCTGGGATTTACGGCGCTTCAATCGATGTTGATCGATGAATCGCCACGCTTTCATTGCTTGCGCGAATATTTGACAGCAGAGGTGCGCAGATCAGCGTCGCCAGCGCGCTCGACCGAATTTCCTTCCTCAAGATTGGGGTGGACTGAAGAAGAATTAGCGCCCGTTATGCCGCAATACGTGGCGCTAACGCCGACCGTTTCGCGCGTCGGCATGCTCCGAATGCCTTACAAGCCGATGCACTGTCCTCTCGGACGAGGATTTTGAAGCGGCTGAAGCGGAGGCGAAGAAGGTCCTAGTGTTGGATCCCGGATTTTACATTGAAAACTTCGCGAGGACGGTCGGGATCGAACCACGTATGTTCTCGCCGATGGCAGACGCTTGGCGGACCGCCGGGCTTCCCTGACCACCCAAGGTCAGATTCGACCTTATCCATCCACCCGTTGCCACATCGAAACTGCAGTGGCGAACAGTCTGAAAGTGCTTGACCCAGAA
>DASZZA010000902.1:0-20094 GCA_035545135.1 Lacipirellulaceae bacterium
TTATCATCAACGGCGCCGAGCGCGTTGTCGTCAGCCAGTTGCATCGCAGCCCCGGAATCGACTTCGTATCCGAAATGGAATCAAGCGAACGCCGGCTCTTCAGTTGCCGCGTCATCCCCGAGCGCGGAAGCTGGATCGAAATCAACACCACGAAAAAGGACAGCATCACCGTCCGAATCGACCAAAGCGGAAAGTTTTCCGTAATAACGTTGCTCCGCGCCATGGACCCCAAGTATGGGCTCGATGCCGATATTCTGCGTACGTTCTACGAAACGACGAAGCAGAAAATCTCCGATGGCCGCAGCGCGAGTAAGGTCGAAGGCCGAATTGCTATCGGCGACATCGTTTATCCGGTCGGCAGCGAGCGCTCGGGAGAAATCCTGGTCGAAAGCGGCCAGAGAATCACCAAGAGCGCGGCCGAAGCAATCTGCAATTCCGGCCTGAAAATGGTCGAGATCATGGACGCTCCCGCCACGCCACTTTTGCTCAACGCGGTGGCCGACGACGGCACGTCGAGCCACGAAGAAGCATTACTGCGAATCTATCAGCGTTTGCGCCCCGGCAATCCACCGCAGTTGGAAAAGGCCAGGGCCCTGTTCCACGAAAAGTTCTACGATACAAACCGATATCGATTAGGCCGCGTCGGCCGCTTTCGCATCAATCGCAAGCTCGGTCTCTCCGTCCCGGAAGACGAAATGGTGCTGCGGTCGGAAGATCTGATTTTTGCGGTCAAATATCTGATGCGGTTGGTAGTCTCTGACTCCGACGCGCACGTGGACGATATCGACCATTTGGGCAACCGGCGTCTGCGCACGATCGACGAGCTTGCTTCCGACGAAATGCGTAAAGGCTTCTTAAAGCTTCGTCGCACGGTGCAGGAACGTATGAGCCTCAAAGATATCGAAGACATGACGCCGCGCAGTCTCATCAATCCGAAAAGCATCTCGGCGGCGATCGAGTATTTCTTCGGTCGCGGCGAGTTGTCGCAAGTGGTTGACCAAACAAATCCGCTTTCGATGCTCACGCATGAGCGGCGTCTGTCGGCTCTCGGTCCGGGCGGCCTCAATCGCAAGCGGGCCGGCTTCGAAGTGCGCGACGTGCATATTTCGCACTACGGCCGCATCTGCCCGATTGAGACTCCTGAAGGCACCAATATCGGCCTGATCTCTAGCTTGGCAATGTACGCCTCGGTGGATGAATACGGCTTCCTAATTACCCCCTATCGAAAGGTCGTCAAAGGAAAGCTGACCGACGACGTAGTGTGGCTGCGCGCCGACGAAGAATCCGAAGCGTTTGTCGCGTCGGCCGACTCTCCCATCGAAGGCGATAAGATTCAAGGCGACACGATCGTCGCTCGCCATCGGGCCGATTTCGAGCTGATTCCAGTCGAACAAATTCAGTACATCGACGTCACGCCGAGCCAGATGATCGGCGTCTCCGCCGGCCTCATTCCGTTCCTCGAACATGACGATGCGAACCGCGCGCTCATGGGTTCCAACATGCAGCGCCAAGCTGTGCCCCTGCTCGTTACGGAACCACCGATCGTCGGCACCGGGCTGGAGCGCGACGTGGCGCTGCACTCCGGCATGATTATTCGCGCCGGCCACAAAGGCACTGTTACCTACGTCGATGCGGATCGCATCGAAATCGGTCCGGAAGTACACCGATTGCGGAAATTCGTCGGCCTCAACGAGCGCACCTGCCAGAACCAGAAGCCAATTGTCAAAGTCGGTGACAAGGTTGAAAAAGGTCAGGTCATTGCCGACGGAGCCGCAACTTACCAAGGCGAATTGGCCCTCGGCCGAAACGTGCTGGTGGCTTTCATGTCGTGGGAGGGCTTCAATTTCGAGGACGCCATCATCATCAGCGAAGAACTGGTGAAGAACGACACCTATACCTCGCTCCACATCGAGGAGTTCGACGTCGAAATTCGCGAGACGAAGCTGGGCCGCGAGGAATTCACTCGCGATATTCCCAACGTCAGTGAAAAAATGCTCCGCAACCTGGATGAGAACGGCATCGTGCAAATCGGCACGTTCGTCCAGCCCGGCGACATTCTCGTCGGCAAGGTTTCACCAAAGAGCAAAACTGAGCTTACGCCGGAAGAGAAGCTGCTGCACGCCATCTTCGGCCGGGCCGGCGAAGACGTGAAGAATGATTCGCTCGAAGTGCCGTCCGGTGTCGAGGGTATCGTGATCGACACGCAGCGATTCTCTCGCCGCATGAGTCTCACTGAGGATCAGCGAAAGGAGTTCGAACGTTCCCTCAAGGCGGCCGAGAAAGAAGGCAACGAGCATATCGCAGCCGTCTTTGGCGAACTGATTGCCGAAGTGGAAAAAATCGTCGGCCGCAAAATAACCGACGAAGATGGCAACCCGCTAATGCACGACCAGGACCCGGCTTTCGTCGCCGAACAGGCGGTAAAGTTCAAGATCGATTCCATGGACCTCCGCAGTCCGCAAAAAAAGAAAGACGCCGAGCGAGTCTATAAGCAGCTTTGGCCGAACGTCGAAGAAGCAATCGACGCCCGCGACAGACGGCTCAACTCAATGAAGCGCGGCGATGAGCTCCGCAGCGGCGTGCTCCAGATGGTGAAAGTCTACATCGCCACAAAGCGCGTCATCTCCGTCGGCGACAAAATGGCAGGCCGCCACGGCAATAAAGGCGTGATCTCCAAAATTCTGCCGGTGGAAGATATGCCGTACCTCGAGGACGGTACGCCGATTCAAATCATGCTCAACCCGCTTGGCGTGCCAAGCCGCATGAATGTCGGCCAGATTTTGGAAACGCACCTCGGTTGGGCCGGCGCAAAGCTCGGCTTCCGCGCGATCACGCCCGTGTTCGACGGCGCCGCCGAAACCGATATCAACGCAGCGCTCGATGAAGCCGGGCTGCCAAAGCATGGCAAGATGCGCCTCTACGATGGTCGCACCGGCGAACCTTTCGAACAGGAGACCACGGTCGGCTACATCTACATGCTCAAGCTCCACCACCTCGTGGACGACAAGGTCCATGCCCGCAGTACGGGTCCCTACTCGCTCATCACGCAGCAGCCGCTCGGCGGCAAGGCACGATTCGGTGGCCAGCGTTTCGGCGAGATGGAAGTGTGGGCGCTGGAAGCGTATGGTGCCGCGTACATTTTGCAGGAGTTGTTGACGGTAAAGAGCGACGACGTCGAAGGTCGCACCAAGATTTACGAATCGATGGTCAAAGGCGAAAACACGCTTGAAGCCGGTACGCCAGCGAGCTTCGACGTGCTCACCAATGAAATCCGTGGCTTGGGCCTCAACATGCAGCTCGAAAAGCGAAGAATTTAGGAGATTGCAAATTGCAAATTGAAAATTGCAAATTGCAAATTGCAGACGCTGAACGTCTCAGCGTGAACGTAAATGTTCGCGTGACGGTCGACGATCTGTGTGAACGCTTTCTAGATTTCGCCGATCGGGTTTGTAGCGTTGTCGAATCCTTGCCCGATACGCGTCTCGGTCGACGCATCGAGGATCAATTGCTGCGGAGCGGGACGTCGCCGTTAGGGAATTACGAAGATGCCTGTGCCGCGGAAAGCAAGAATGATTTTGCGCATAAGCTTGGGATTTGTCTCAAAGAGGTGCGCGAGTCACGGGCTTGGCTTCGTTTGACTGCGCGCAACTGTTGCCTGCTAGTCGGCTTGCCGATTTCGACGAAGCGGATCAGCTGGCGAGGATTATTGGTCAATCGATCGCCACGGTCCGCCGCACCGCGAAAAAGAATGAGATTGTGGAGCAAAACGGCTCTTAAATTTGCAATTTGCAATTTTCAATTTGCAATTTGCAATTTCCGAAATGGAGCATAACGAATATGAGCAGCATTCTCGATACCGCCAGTTACGATCGGATCAACGACTACGCCTCGGTAAAGATCAGCCTGGCTCGGCCGCACGATATCCGTAGCTGGTCGTTCGGCGAGGTGAAGAAACCGGAAACGATCAACTACCGTACCTATCGTCCGGAAAAGGACGGCTTGTTTTGCGAGCGCATCTTCGGTCCCGAAAAAGACTGGGAATGCGCTTGCGGCAAGTATCGCGGCATGAAGTACAAGGGCATGATCTGCGATCGTTGCGGCGTCAAAGTTACGCACAGCCGTGTGCGCCGCAAACGGATGGGCCACATTGAGTTGGCCGCGCCGGTCGTACACATCTGGTTCTTCAAGGCGATGCCCAGTCGATTGGGCAGCCTCTTGGCAATGAAAACGACAAGCCTTGAGAAGGTCATTTACTTCCAAGACTACGTCGTCATTAACCCGGGCGATACCTCGCTCAAGCCGCAGCAACTGCTCACTGAAGAGGAATTCCGCCAGGCCCGCGAACAGTTCGGCGAGAATGCATTCGAGGCTTCGATGGGCGCCGAGGCAATTCGCAAGCTGCTGCAATCGCTCGATCTGGTGAAACTGTCGCAAGAACTGCGCGAAGAATTGAAGGAAACCGGCTCAAAGCAAAAGGCCAAGGACCTCATCAATCGCCTGAAGACTGTCGAAGCAATCCGCGACTCCGACAACAAACCCGAGTGGATGGTGCTGGACGTCATCCCCGTCATCCCGCCCGATCTGCGGCCCCTCGTACTTCTGGACAGCGGCAATTTCGCCACCAGCGACCTGAACGACCTCTATCGCCGCATCATCAACCGTAACAACCGTCTCAAGAAGCTGGTCGACCTCAACGCGCCGGAGGTAATCATCCGCAACGAAAAGCGGATGCTGCAGCAATCGGTCGATGCATTGTTCGACAACAATCGCTGCAAGCGGCCGGTGCTCGGTTCCTCGAACCGCCCGCTCAAGTCGCTCACCGACATGATCAAAGGCAAGCAAGGCCGCTTCCGCGAGAATCTGCTCGGCAAGCGCGTCGACTACTCGGCCCGCAGCGTAATCGTGGTCGGCCCTAGCCTGAAGCTGCACCAGTGCGGTCTGCCAAAGAAGATTGCTCTCGAACTGTACCAGCCGTTCATCATCCGCCGCCTGAAAGAGCTTGGCCATGCGGATACCATCAAGAGCGCGAAGAAAATGCTCGAGCGCAAGGATGACGAAGTGTGGGATATCCTGGAAGAGGTGATTCGCAACCATCCGGTACTGCTCAACCGCGCTCCGACGCTGCATCGCATGGGCATTCAGGCGTTTGAGCCGGTGCTGGTAGAAGGCAACGCCATTCAGCTTCATCCGCTTGTGTGCAAGGGTTTCAACGCCGACTTCGACGGCGACCAGATGGCGGTACATTTGCCGCTGTCCATCGAGGCGCAAGTGGAAGCCCATACGCTCATGATGAGCACGCACAATATCTTCAGCCCGGCCAACGGCGCCCCAATCATCAGCCCGTCACAAGACGTGGTGATGGGCTGCTATTACCTGACGATGAGCGTGCCCGAAGCCAAGGGCGACGACATGGTCTTCTCGTCTATGGAAGAAGTTGACATGGCCTATTCGGCGGGCCGAGTCCATACACATGCCAAGATCAAGGTCCGTCTACCACAAGAGCGCTGTCTGCGCGAGGAAATGGATCAAAAAGGCGCGTACGGAAAGGTGATCGACACCACGGTCGGCCGCGTGATCTTTAATACCGTATTGCCGAAGGGCATGCCGTTTTACAACACTCCGCTGCGATCGTCCCAGTTAGCGCGCGTGATCAGCGACTGCTACCAATTCCTGGGCCGCAGCAAAACAATTTCGCTGCTCGACGACATGAATCAGTTGGGCTTCCGCGAGGCAACTCGCAGTGGTTTGTCCTTCGCAACGGACGACTTGATCACCCCGGAGGCAAAGGCTCGCATCATCGCGGCCGCCGAGAAGGAGGTCATGCGCAAAAACAAGCTGTACCAACGGGGCATCATCACCGAGGGCGAGCGGTACAACCAGGTTTTGGACGCCTGGACCCACGCCCGCGAACAAATCACCACCGAAATGATGAACGCGCTCGAAACCGATTTCCGCGCGGGCGGCTATGTGAACCCCATCTTCCTGATGGCCCACTCCGGTGCCCGCGGTGGTGTCGAGCAGATGCGGCAACTTGGCGGCATGCGTGGTTTGATGGCCAAGCCATCCGGCAAGATTATCGAAACGCCAATTAAAGCAAACTTCCGCGAAGGCCTTACTGTGCTCGAGTATTTCAGCTCGACGCACGGCGCCCGCAAAGGTCTCGCCGACACCGCCCTCAAGACCGCCGACTCGGGCTACCTGACGCGCAAGCTGGCCGACGTAGCGCAAAACGTCGTCATCACGTTGGAAGACTGCGGCACCACGCAGGGCATCACGAAAGGAATCATCTATCGCGGTGAAAAGGTCGAGGTAAGCCTGGCGGATTCGGTTCGCGGCCGCGTCAGCCGGGCGAATATCGTCAACCCAATTACCGACGAAGTAATCGTTCACGAAAACGAATTGATCACAGCTGAAATCGCTCGCAAGATCGAGCAACTTGGTCTGGAAAAAATTCAGGTCCGCAGCCCAATGACGTGCGACGCGCCGCTAGGCATCTGCCGACGCTGCTACGGCATGGACCTTTCGACCGGCTCGTTGGTCGAGGAGGGCATGGCCGTGGGCATCATCGCCGCGCAATCAATCGGTGAGCCGGGAACGCAGCTTACGATGCGCACCTTCCACATTGGCGGCGTCGGCCAGCACGACGTTGAGGAAAGCGATATCAAGGCCAAACGCGGCGGTATCGTCAAATACACACGCCTCAAAGTCGTGACGAACGACGAAGGCCAAAAAATCGTGCTGGCTCGCAACGGCGAGGTCTCGCTCGTCGACGAAAAAGGCCGCGAGATGGAAAAGTACGAAGTGCCCGCCGGCGCTTTCCTCAAAGTGGACGAGAACGCCACCGTGCCCGCCGGCGCGGTCCTCTGCGAATGGGACCCGCACAGCATTCCGATTCTCGCGGAAACCGGCGGTAGAGTGCGCTTCGAAGATCTCATCGAAGGACAAACGATGCGCGCTGAAAAGGACCCCAGCGGGCACATTCGGTTCGTCATCATGGAGCACAAGGGCGATCTGCACCCGCAGGTTGTCGTCGAAGATCCGACAGACGGCAAAATTCTCGATTTCTACTACATGCCGGAACGCGCCCACTTGGAAGTGGAAGAAGGCCAAACAATCTCGCCAGGTACGCTGGTCGCCAAGACGCCGCGCGAAGCCACCGGCACTCAGGACATCACGGGCGGTCTGCCGCGCGTCACAGAAATCTTCGAAGCTCGCAAGCCAAAGGACCCCGCCGTAATCGCCGAAATCGATGGTACTGTCGAGCTCTTGAGCGAAAAGAAACGCGGCAAGCGATCGATTATCGTTCGTAGCGAGAGCGGTATCGAACGCGAGCACCTCATCACACACAACAAGCATCTGCGCGTTCACTCGGGCGATGTGGTGCGAGCTGGCGATGCATTGGTCGACGGTCCTCTCGTGCCGCATGATATCCTCCGTATTTCCGGCGAGGAAGCCGTGCAGCAGTATCTCACCCGCGAAATTCAGAACGTGTACCGGAGCCAGCGCGTCGAGATCAACGACAAGCACATCGAAATCATCGTCGCCCGAATGCTGCGAAAGGTGCGCATCGAGCATCCGGGCGACACGAACCTGCTGCCCGGCAGCGTGATGGATAAATTCGATTTCCGTCAGGCGAATGAGCAGATCATGCAGTGCCTGAAGATTACCGAAAAGGGCGACAGCGACTTTGCGGTTGGCTCGATCGTGCCGAAGGACGTGCTCGACCAGGCGAATGCTCAAATCGAAGCGCTTGGCGGCACGCCCGCCAAAGGCAGCAAGCCAAAGCGTGCAACGGCGGCTACCCAGCTTCTGGGTATCACCAAGGCGGCGGTGCAAAGTTCGAGCTTCATTTCGGCTGCCAGCTTCCAGGAGACTACGAAAGTATTGACTGAAGCGGCGTTGGCCGGCCGAACCGATAATCTCGTCGGCTTGAAGGAGAATGTGATCCTCGGCCACTTGATTCCCGCGGGCACTGGCTTCCGCAACATTCACGATGCGGAAGTCCGCATTCGGCCCGAAGCGCTCGAAGCACTGGCGGCGGAAAAAGGCCGCGTGCTCGAACGCGCATTCCCGCTGTTGCAAACCGCAAGCGACGCAGTCGAGAGCCGCAGCGGAAACGGCGACGGTGCGGCCACCGCCCCGCCACAACCGGCTGCCCCAACCAGCCTCGATGCGCTGCTCGGGGGCGAGCAACCCACGACCGACGGCGGAGAATCGTAAGTTCTTTGCAGTTATGCTGTTAGGATGGTCCGGTAAACGAGGGACCAGCCTCTTTTACGCCCCGACGTTTTGCACTTGATCTGCCAGTTCAGCCCGATACAATTGATTTAAACAAATGTTTAAAACAATTATTCGTGCCTCGGTTGACCCATGTCTGCCCACGATTCAGACACGACCCGCGAACGAATCGCCGACGCTGCCGGCGAAATCTTTGCCGACCGCGGATTCGATGGCACCACGGTCCGCGACATCTGCCAACGAGCCGGGGCAAACATTGCCGCGGTGAACTACTACTTCGGCGACAAAAAACGCTTGTATGTCGAAGCCGTCGTCCGTGCGCACCGCTGGCGGATGGAACAATTTCCGCTACCCGATTGGCCGGTTGGAACGCCGGCGGAAAAGAAGCTTGCCGACTTCATCACAACGTTCATTCGCCGCGTCCGCATCGGCCCCGAGATAACCTGGCATACGCGGCTCATGATGCGCGAAATGGCGCATCCCACAGACGCTTGCGTGGAGCTCGCTCAGTCTTCCATCCGTCCACAGTTTGAAATTCTGCTGCAGATTCTCCGCGAATTGGTTCCAGAAGGAACAACCGTTGATGAATTACGGCTCGCGGCATTCAGCATAGTAGGGCAGTGCTTGTTCTATCACTTCGCCGATCCGGTGATCCGTAATCTGCTGACGACGGAAGACTACACGTCGCTCGATGTTCAGCGGCTAGCTGAGCATATCACGGAGTTTTCACTGAAGTCGGTCCGTCATATGGCGCAGCACGAGCGCGAAGAGGCCCTGCGGTGAGTTGGATCGCACTCAAAATGCTGACGGGCAATCGCGGCAAATACCTGGGCATCATCCTGGGGATTGCTTTCGCCTCGCTGCTCATTGCGCAACAAGCGTCGATCTTCTGCGGCCTGATGTTGCAAACAAGCGGCCAGATCCGCGATATCGACGCGCGTGGCGCCGACATCTGGGCGATGGATCGCAACGTGCAATTCTCCGACGACATAAAACCACTCTCCGAAAACGACCTGTACCGCGTCCGTGGCGTGCCCGGCGTATCGTGGGCCGTGCGGCTGTACAAGGGTTTAACTCGGTCGCGATTGGCCGATGGCAATTTCCAGCAAACGATTCTACTCGGATTGGACGACGCAACGCTCGTCGGCGCTCCGCCCAATATGATCCTGGGCAGCTTGTTCGACCTGCGGAAACCCGACGCCGTCATCATGGATCTCGAGGGTTACCACCTGCTTTGGCCCGGCGAAAAGCCGCGTATCGGCAAGCGTTTCGAGATGAACGACCATGTGGCCGAGATCGTCGGCATCTGCAAGGCGAGCCGTACTTTTCAAACGTTTCCGGTCGTCTACACGCGGTACACACAGGCGCTTGAATTCGTGCCGCCTGAGCGAAAAGTGCTGTCATTTGTACTGGCTCAGCCACAGCCCGGGCTCGACGTTCATGAAGTTTGCCGCCGAATTGAATCGCAAACAAATCTGCGCGCCGTCACCGGCAAGCAGTTCGAATGGATCACCATGATGTACTTCATGCGGAAGACAGGCATCCCCTTCAACTTCGGAATTACCGTGGCGCTCGGTTTCATCGTCGGTACTGCGATCGCGGCACAGACCTTTTATCTATTTACGATTGAAAACATCAAGCAGTACGGTGCCTTGAAGGCAATGGGCGCCGGCAATTGGTCATTGATGGGAATGATTCTGTTGCAAGCTATGCTCGTTAGCACAATCGGCTTCGCGCTAGGGATCGGCGTCGCGTCGTGGTTCGGCAAAATCGCGACGTTGCCCAGCTCGCGGTTGGCGTTCTACATGCCGTGGGAAGTGTTTATCGGCACCGGGCTGGCCGTCGGTGCGATCAGCATCCTTTCAAGCGTTTTGAGCATGCAGCGTGTCATGGTCGTCGAACCGGCGGTTGTATTCCAGGGGTAGCGGCGATGAACGGCAACAATTCACAACCCTCAATCGTTTGCCGAAACGTCGTGAAAACGTACGGCACCGGGAACGCTGAGGTACATGCGCTCCGCGGAGTTAATCTCGACGTCTATCCCGGCGAGATCACGATGCTCGTCGGTCCCAGCGGCTGCGGAAAGACTACGCTGCTTTCCGTGGTCGCGGGAATCTTACGACCGACCAGCGGTAGCGTTTCAGCGATTGATACGGATCTAACAAAGCTCTCCGGCTGGCGGCGAACGGCCTTTCGGCGCCGGAATGTGGGCTTCGTCTTCCAACAATTCAACCTGCTGCCGGCGCTCACCGCGGCCGAAAACGCGGCGGTGCCGCTGGTGATCCAAGGATATTCCAAGCGCGCCGCCGTGGCTCGCGCCAGCGAGCTGCTCACCGAAATGGGGATGGGCGATCGGCTACGCAATTTGCCAGGCCAGCTTTCCGGCGGACAGCAGCAGCGCGTGGCAATCGCTCGGGCGCTCGTCCACGGCCCGCAGTTGCTCGTTTGCGATGAACCGACATCCGCGCTCGATCATAAGACGGGCCATGCGATTTTGGAATTGCTACGCACGATCGCGATCGAAGGCGACCGCGCCGTGATGATCGTTACGCACGATAACCGCATTTTCGAATTCGCCGATACGCTCGCACGAATGGACGACGGGCGAATCCTTTCAATTGGTCGAGAGAAACGAGGAGACCGGGCATTGATTGCATAGACCTTCTAAGGATGAAGGATACGGGATGGAGAGACCAGTGAAGTAGACATGAATTGTCTTCCCCCGCATCCTGCATCCGCCATCCTCCCATTTCAGTCGGGCGCCGTAAAATGTTGTCAAAGATCATCAATCTGTTAGTCAAAGTCGGCCTGCCGATTTTGGCGATCGCTCTGATCGCTTTTTCCGTAAGGTACCTGGCGCAAGCCAAGGAACGCTTGCCCAAGCTTCCGCCGCCGGTAACGCCGGCCGAAAATCCGTTTCCGAACACCGTCGCCGGTGCCGGCATCGTTGAGCCAGAGACCGAAAACATTTCCGTCGGTACCTCCCTTCCCGGCATTGTCGTGGAAGTAATGGTCAAGGTGGGGCAGCGCGTGAAAGCCAACGCCCCTCTCTTCCGGATCGACGACCGCGATCGCAAAGCTGAGCTCGAAGTTCGTCAGGCCATGCTGGCCGACGCCAAAGCTTCTTTAGAACGGCTCAAGGCCATGCCGCGGCCCGAAGAATTGCCGGCCGCCGAAGCGAAAGTCAAAGAAGCCAAAGCCGATTGGGACAACTGGGAACAACAATGGGCCCGCGGCGAAAAGTTGGTCACCGATCGAGCCATCTCCCAAGAGGAGTTCCTCGACCGCAAGGAATCCGCCATTCAAGCCCGCGAACGTTATAACCGCGCGGTAGCTGACTTGAATCTGCTGAAGGCTGGAACCTGGAAGCCTGAAATCGATGTTGCCAAAGCGGCCGTCCAGCATGCCCAAGCTCAAGTCGATCAGGCTCAAACAGACATCGACCGGCTCACCGTACGTGCCTTGGTCGACGGCGAAGTCCTGCAAGTGAATGTGCGCCCGGGCGAATACGTCGGCGCGCCGCCCGACAAGGCACTCATCGTCCTTGGCAATGTCACGCAATTGCACGTACGCGTCGATATCGACGAGTACGATATTCCGCGCTTCGTTCCCCAATCGCCTGCCCGCGCGACGCTCAAAGGTCAGCCCACAAACGACTTCTTTCCGCTCAAATTCGTGCGCATCGAACCGTACGTCGTGCCTAAGAAGTCCCTAACGGGCGACAATACAGAACGTGTCGATACCCGCGTCCTGCAGGTGATCTACGCCATCGATACCACCGGCAAACGGCTGTTCGTGGGGCAGCAATTGGATGTGTTTATCAATGCGCCATCGCCAGCGGGCAATCAGACCATCTCTTCTACCCAAGTGAATTAGCACCCCGTGATGCCGAGAGCAAATCATCGAGCCTGGTTGGCAGAGAACCACCTTAGTTTGCCGATTCGAGCCGCGATTTGGCCCCGATCGGCGGACGTTGTGCGGCCCGATCGCCGATCCCCACTTCGCCCTTGACGGCCCCCGCCAAAGGCGTACACTTACTGGTTTCAACGGATTTCGTCCGATTGCCACCGTAAAAGGCGTCCGATGCCCACCATCAACCAGCTTGTCCGCCGCCGGCGTCGGCCGAAGCGGAAGTTTTCGAAGTCGCCCGTTTTGGATAAGTGCCCCCAGAAGCGCGGTGTGTGCCTCTTGGTGCGCACCATGACACCCAAGAAGCCGAACTCGGCGCTGCGGAAGATCACCCGTGTGCGGCTTTCCAACGGCAAGGAAGTCACCGTTTACATTCCCGGCGAAGGACACTCGCTGCAAGAGCACAGCATCGTGCTGGTGCGCGGCGGCCGTATCCGCGATCTGCCGGGCGTACGATACCAGGTCGTCCGCGGCGCGCGCGACACATTGGGCGTCCAAGGCCGCAAGCAGTCCCGCAGCCGCTATGGGGCGAAGAAGTCTTAGAGATTTGTCATTGGTAATTGGTCGGTTGAAATTGGTCATTTCCTAAATCGCCAAATGACAAATTACAAATTTGCAATGACAAAGGGTCTGGAATAAATACCTAACGCGCAAGTCAAGCAAATGGGAAGAATTACAGCGAGTCGCAAACAACTGAAGCCCGATCCGAAGTACGGGTCGATCCTCGCTTCGAAGTTCATCAACACCCTCATGCACGACGGCAAAAAGAGCGTCGCGCAAAGCGTGTTTTACGAGGCGCTCGAAATCGTGAAAAAGCGCATTCCCGACAAGGAGCCGATCGAGGTGTTCACGCAGGCTGTCGAGCACGTGAAGCCGTCGATCGAGGTCCGGAGCAAGCGCGTCGGCGGTGCCGCCTATCAGGTGCCGATGCAGGTGAACCGCACGCGGCAGCAGTCGCTGGCAATACGCTGGATCCTCATGGCAATCCGCGAAAAGAAGGGCCGTCCCACCGCGCAAAAACTGGCCGACGAATTCGTTGCCGCTTTCAACCGCGAAGGTGCCGCCGTGAGCCGCCGCGAAAACGTCCACCGCATGGCCGATGCGAACAAGGCCTTTGCCCATTTCGCATGGTAAGCGAAACGACCACCACGCCGCGGCCATAAATGCCGCGGCGTTTTTCATGCGCGTTGAATAGCCGTCAGCCGTCAGCCATCACCAAAGAAGAGTACCATGCGAGACTTTCATGGGTTGGTTGTTTGGCAGAAAGCATGTGGCGACTCTTGAGGTGTACCGAACAACGAAATAATTCCCCACTGACGAGAGATTTGGGCTTACCAGCCAGCTTCGACGTTCTGCTGCATCTGTGGCCGCTAACCTTGCTGAAGGTTGCGGCCGCGGTGGCGAAAGAGATTTCCCACGTTTTGTACAGATTGCCGTAGGCTCGGCTGCTGAGGTTGAATATCACCTCCTTCTCGCCAAAGATTTGGGGTACGTAGGTGCGGAGGATTTTGCCGCCCTTACCGAATCCTATCGCGAAATCAAGCGTATGCTCGCATCTCTTTTGAAAACGGTTCGCGAACAATCCCGGTCCAGAAGGCTGAAGGCTGACGGCTGATGGCTATCCCACTCGAACAAATCCGCAACATCGGCATCATTGCCCACATCGACGCTGGAAAAACCACCGTCACCGAGCGGATGTTGTTTTCCAGCGGCGCAAAGCACCGGGCGGGCGAGGTCGATATGGGCACGACCACGACCGACGACGATCCCGAGGAAGCCGAACGCGGAATCACGATCTATTCGGCGTGTGTGCAATTCCCGTGGAAAGACGTCGTCGTCAACCTGATCGACACGCCGGGGCACGTCGATTTCACGGCCGAGGTCGAGCGCAGCCTGCGCGTGCTGGACGGCGGCGTCGTAGTTTTTAGCGCTCGCGAGGGCGTCGAGGCGCAAAGCGAAACAGTTTGGCGGCAGGCCAACAAGTATCACGTGCCGCGGATCGCGTTCATCAATAAAATGGACCGCGAAGGGGCCGACTTCGAGGCTGTTTTCGAAGAGATTGGTAATCGGCTCGGAGCGCATCCGGTTGCGATCCAAATTCCTGTCGGTCAAGGGCCGGCACACACGGCCAATCCATTCCGCGGCGTCATCGACCTCATTGCGATGAAGATGCTCACGTTTCCCGAGGGTAAAGAAGGAGTCAAAATCGTCGCCCGGGAAATCACCGACCAGGATCTTCTCGGCGAGGCGCAGTTGTGGCGCGAGCGGATGCTCGACTCACTCTACAACTACAGCAATGAACTGATGGAAATGGCTCTGGCTGAGGAATCCATTCCTGACGAGCTTATCCACAGGGTAATCCGCGACGCCACACTGCACCTGCAAATCCAGCCGGTGCTGTGCGGCTCCGCCCTGCACGGCATGGGCGTACAGCCGATCCTCGACGCGGTGGCCGCGTATCTGCCAAATCCAACCGATGTGCCGCCGGTCCAGGGAATCGACGTAAAGCAAAAAAGCAAAGCGAAGCATGGCGCAGCGGCGGCTGGCGAACAGGCAAAATCAATTCGCCGCAAGCCGGATCCGGCTGATCCGTTTTGCGGGCTGGTGTTCAAGGTTCAGCCGTACAAAACGGGCGACCTTTCCTGGGTGCGGATTTATTCCGGCGAGCTCAAACCCAACACCCGAGTGCTCAATTCCACGCGCGACAAGAAGGAGAACGTCGCCCAGTTGTGGCGCATTCATGCCTCAAAGAAGGATGAGCAATTAGACGCAGCCCGCGCCGGCGACATCGTCGGCCTCATTGGGTTGCGCGACTCCATCACCGGCGATACGCTGTGCGATTCGCACGAGCCCATACTGCTACCGTCGATCGAATTTCCGGATACCGTCATCTCGATGTCGATCGAGCCGGAGAGCGCCGATGACCGCAAGAAGCTGGGCGAAACGCTCGCCATGCTCCGTAAGCAAGACCCCACCTTCCGCGCCGAAGAAAATCCCGAAACCGGTCAGACGCTCATCAGCGGCATGGGCGAACTGCACCTGGAAGTGATTCAGCACCGATTGCTGCGCGACTATCGCTTAAATGTAAAGGTTCACAAGCCGCGCGTGAGCTACCGCGAAACGGTCGCTCGGCCGGCGGAAGCCGTTGGCGAGTGCAGCCGCATGATTCAAGGCGTGCACCACGCGGCCAAAGTGCGAATCCGCCTCGAGCCGTTCGAGAAAGGCAGCGGTCCTCTCACTGTCACCAACGTGCTCAGCCACGGGCTGCCGAGCGAAATGCTCGACGTCGTATTGGAAGAACTGGAAAGTGCAGGGCAGGGCGGCGGCGTGCTCGGTTTTCCACTGATGCGGCTCAAGGCAACTGTGCTCAGCGGCGAAGTGGGCGAGGGCGGCCCCTCCGAAATCGCCTTCCGCACCGCCACAAACAACGCCTTCGACCAGGCCCTCCGCGCCGCCGGGCCTGTACTTCTCGAACCGATCATGAGGCTCGAAATCAGCACGCCGGACGAGCACGTCGGCGACCTGGTGAGCGACCTGCAGCAGCGCCGCGCGATCATCCACAGAACTGAATCCCGCGGCACGGCTACCGTGCTACACGCCGAGGCTCCACTCGCCAATCTGTTCGGATATTCCAGCGCAATGCGCAGCCTCAGCCAAGGCCGCGCAAGTTGTTCCATGGAACCGAGCACGTACGCGCCGGCGCCCGACGATGTGCTGCAGAAGTTTTTGGGAGAATCGTAGGAGGAGGATTGAGGATGCGGAATGCGGGCGGCAGGGATCGAAGACGTGTGGATTGCCCTGCCCCCTGCATCCGGCATCCTGTATCCTCATCTTCATGTCCGATCGTTCCTTCGTCTTCGGTGTCGATCTCGACGGCGTCGTCGCTGATTTCTACCGCGGCCTGCGGCCGATCGCGGCCGAGTGGCTGGGCGTTAACGTCGATTCGCTGCAAGAGCGCGTTTCGTGGGGGCTCGTCGAGTGGGGCGTCGACGACGCGCCCGGCGGATATGAGCGGCTTCACCGGTTCGCTGTCACGCAGCGCGAATTATTTCTGCGTATGCCGCCGATGTCGGGCGCGCCCCAGGCCCTGCGACGGCTCTCGATGGAAGGAGTGCGAATTCGCATCATCACGCATCGCCTGTTCATCAAATACTTCCACCAGGTCGCGGTGAGCCAAACCATTCAGTGGCTCGACCGACACGACATCCCTTATTGGGATCTTTGCTTCATGCAGCAAAAATCGGCCGTAGGCGCCCACCTGTACATCGAGGACTCGCCAACGAACATCGAACGACTGCGGGCCGAAGGCGCAAAAACGATCGTCTTTACCAATTCCACGAACGAGCATCTTGCCGGACCGCGCGCGAACACGTGGGAAGAAGTACTGGAATTGGTGCTCCACGAAAAAGCCGATTGGGATCGGAAAGCTACTTCATTACCATAGTTGACGTCGCAAGAACTCGAGGCTAAGTCCGGCAAACGGTGAGGAGACGTGGACCGTTTAGCTTCGCGAGCCTGGATTGCACGCTTCTTTCGCCTTTTGCTGCCGACCGGTGACATCTGTAGCAATGGCATTGCCACCCCAAAGCCAGTTAATCTGCCAAATGCGACGGCCGGGCTGTGCTTGCTTTGGCTGGAGGCGGTCGCGCCACTGAAGTCGCTGGTAGGTGCCGAACACGTGATCCCACACGTCCACGGTTACGCCAAAATTGTGGTGCCACTGATTGTGTGCGTGGTGGACAAAGTGAATTGGCATCGTCAGCCAAAAGCATTTTCCTGGATTCTCGTGCTGCAGTTGGTGGGAAAACGCTGAAAAGACGGCATAGAGATTGGTACCCACAAGCCATCCCAAACCGCACGGCACCGAAATCAGAAACGGCGGCCACATGAGCCAACACGTTTTCCAGACGTACTCGGCATACTCGAGCAGAACCCCTTGCGCGGTGCCTCGCGCATGATGTCTGCGGTGCGTTTTGCCCAACCAGCGCACCTGGTGCATCACTCGATGCGCCCAATATTCGGCCAAGCTAGCGAATATACCGCCGCCGACAAAGAAAGCAGCTCCGACCCCGACGGCGTGCCAGCTCATAGTTTGGAACTCGTCAAGGGAAGACTCGCGACGAATTGTTCCTTCACATGCCCCATGGCCACCGCGCGACTTTCTTCAAATATACAGTCAGCGCTGCCATAGTTGCGGTGATTGTCAAGTCCGCGAACCAATCGTTGCACTTTCGTGGCTGATTATCGTTTGTCCACCAGTTTGGCTCAACCAATGATCAAGCCGCGAAACATAAAATACACCGCCCCACAGAGGCACAGTGCGGCCCAAAGGAAGTCAACACGCACCGGCTGCTTCATGTAATACACGCTGAACGGCACGAAAACGCTGAGCGTGATAACTTCTTGCAGCATTTTGAGCTGAGGAAGCGTCAGTTGGGTGAAGCCGATGCGGTTGGCGGGCACCTGCAGCAGGTATTCAAAGAAGGCAACTCCCCAACTCGCGATAATCGCTACGAACAACGGCTTGCCGCCGAGATTTTTGAGGTGGCCATACCACGCAAACGTCATAAAGATGTTCGAGCCGCAAAGTAAAAGGATGGTGGAGAATATGGGGCTCATTTTGCTTCTGCTTTCGTAAGTCTAAACGTACGGGACGGTGTTAGCGGCCCGGTCGGAATCGTGACGGCGGATTCTACGTCAGTCTTCGCGCCCTCACCATTCGACTTTCTACCAATCGCCAACCGAGCCGTCTGGATTTATAATCGCCATGATGTCGTGGCAACCCCGCGACTTTCCTTTCCTTGACGCTACAAAAATCGTACTCCCCCGAAGCTGGATGACTCCGCTACATTTCGACGTCCTTGTTTTACTTGTTTCTACAATAGCTGGGCTGCTGGGTTCGCTGTTGGGGCTGGGCGGGGGGATTATCGTCATTCCGGCCCTCACCCTGCTTTTTGGCATCGATATCAAATACGCCATTGGTGCCTCCATCGTCTCTGTCATCGCTACCTCCAGCGGCGCCGCGGCGGCCTACGTCCGCGAAGGCATGAGCAATTTGCGCGTTGCAATGTTTCTCGAAATGGCCACCGTATCAGGCGCCATAACCGGTGCATACGTTGCCAAAGTGATCAGTGGGCATTGGCTTTTCATCATTTTTGGCGTGGTGCTCGCGTATTCGGCCGTCGTGATGTTTCGCAAACGACATGAACAGATCACCAATCCCGCCGCCATGCGGCCTGCCCCCTGGGCCGATTTTCTGCAACTTTCCAGCACCTACTACGATGCGGCCACCGAAACGCTGGTGGCTTACCGGGTTGTCAGGGCTCGCGTCGGCTTGCTCCTTATGTACATCGCCGGCACCTTCAGCGGCCTGTTGGGAATCGGCTCCGGTTCGCTCAAGGTGCCCGCCATGGACATTGCCATGCAAATGCCGATTAAAGTTTCGACGGCTACCAGCAACTTCATGATCGGCGTCACAGCGGCCGCCAGTGCCGGCGTCTATTTCATGGGGGGTTACATCGTACCCTTTATTGCGGCACCAGTGGCCGTCGGCGTCCTGCTCGGGGCCATGATCGGGTCGCACCTTTTGGGCAGGCTCCAGAGCTCCACGATCCGCACCGTGTTCGTCGTCGTTTTATTGTGGATCTCATTGCAGATGATTTGGAAGGGGATTCACGGATGACGACCGTTTCCGCTACGCCGCCCGATTGGAAGCCGACACCGGTCAGTGAGCATGTTCGCCGTGTCGAGTTATTGATTAGCAATTTGCTCCGCATCGGTGTAGGAGTAAGCATCGCGCTGATTGCGATAGGCACCGTCGTATCGTTTGTCCATCACCCGGCGTATTGGAAATCGAGCAAGGAACTGCAAACGCTTGTTCATCCAGTGGCCCCCTTTCCCCATACCTTGCACGGCGTTCTGGAAGGGTTACGCGGATTCGATGGACAAGCGATTGTAGCCCTGGGGCTGCTCGTGCTGATCGCCACGCCGGTGATGCGAGTTCTGGTGTCCGTAGTAGCTTTTCTTCAGGAGCACGATCGGCTCTACACCGCTATTACACTGCTTGTATTTTGCCTGCTGATGTTGGCGCTGTTCTTGGGCGCGGTCGAATAACGTTGGCACCGGACATTTGCCGATTCTGCGACACAACAGCGTGCCCTACGCGTTGTCGTTACTCGATGATCGTCGTTGCAAATCGGCCAAGGCCGGCACACCGTTTGCCAAGGCTTTTCCGTTCATCGTAACGCTTTCCGTTGAGCCGTTGCGTTACTGCACGAGGTCGATGAATGCCGGACGAAACGCGGCATCATCGGTGCCAATGCGGCAGGTAACTGACCGTTGCGTCACATTGCCGCAGCACGGACTTCTCAACTGAATCGCTCGAATCTAAGAAAGGCTTTTCCCATGTACCACCACGTCAAAAAGCTCATGTACACCGTGAATGTCGGTGAGCCGGACCCCAAGTTCGGACGCATGCTTTTGGAGCAGTTCGGCGGGGCAAACGGCGAATTGGCCGCTGCGCTCCAATATTCAGTCCAGGGCATCAATTGCGAGGACCCCAAACGCAAAGACCTGCTTATGGACATCGGCACTGAAGAACTAAGCCACCTGGAAGTCATCGGCAGCCTCGCTCGCATGCACCTGAAGCCGCTCAAGAACGCAACGCGCAACGCAGCCGAGTCGGACCCGCTCATTGCGATCATCGGTGGTGGCGGAGTATCGCTCAATAATTCGGCCGGCAACCCGTGGACCGCCGACTATTTGAAAATCTCCGGACAGCTCGAAGTCGATCTGCGGAACAACATTGCCGCCGAAGCCCGCGCGAAAATCACCTACGAGCGGCTGCTCAAATATACTGACGACCCTGGTACCGTCGATGCCCTGAAATTTCTGATGACCCGCGAAATCACACACATGAAGGCGTTCAGCATCGCTCTGGAAACGATG
>DASZZA010000903.1:0-9813 GCA_035545135.1 Lacipirellulaceae bacterium
TAGGCACTGTGCGGTATTTTCAGGCCATGCCCGGTTGGCCTTGGCGTACGACTCGGAGAGATTGTCCGCGGCGATTTCTCGACACGAGCTATCTGCCGCGTGGCTGAGCGTCAACGGTCTCGTCGAGCGCCTGAAGAGCGCAATCGAAAACCATCAGCCTCTTTCATTTGTCCGACTGGGCGACGGCGAGGCACGGTTTTTGGCGTATGTTACTCCCTCAATTCGCGAGCAACTCTCCCCTGAAGAGGCAGAATCCATAATTGATATCATTTGGCATAATTGGTTCGGCCATCCAATTAAGCAAGATCACTCGGAGAACATAAATGAGGTGAGGGAATTGTTCCAAAACGCCTTGCAAAGCGCGGATATTCTAGGTGTGACGACCTCGGACCGCTATGTTAAGGATACATTTCATCGGGGTTATCTCAATGTCCTTCAGAGTTTAATTGGAACGGTGATCGACGAATGTCCGGGAATGGCATTGACCAATGCACTCATTCCTATGGAACTGCATCGACATTCGCCGTTCTTTAGCGACATCTTGTCAGGACTGGACTTTGTCGGAGTGATCAGTCCGCATCCGGGCCTAGCGGGGCGGCTTGCTCGATATCATGGAATTACCAAGAGCCGAGAATACATCATTCCAGGGGAAACCCGTTTGCCCGAGGCGATCCGGCACCTAACAGGAGAGGCCCATCTGCCTGATGTTTTTCGCAAACTATTGCGCAATATCTGCGTTCCATACCGCGGAGCAGTGTTTTTAGTCGCAGCTGGCCTCTTAGGTAAGATTTACTGCGCTCGGATTCGGAACCTCGGTGGGGTAGCGATCGATGTAGGTTCGATTGTCGATGCGTGGATGGGTCAGAATACCCGACCAGGACAATATGACAAGACCGAGGAATGGATCTTGCCTGACGCTCCGCAAATAATGGGGTTCACAGAATATAAGCCAGATTCTGCGTGAAGCGATGGTCATGAAGCGCCGAGTTCTCACATCTGTAATCGCCTCGCACACTCGGCAACAAACGGGACGGATTTCCAAGCGGCGTCCATCCTCTCGAGGTTCTTGAATGTGTTATCAATTACTTGAGACAAGGACATTTCCCGAGGGGAACATTGGCTGTTCTTGAGCCACGTGAGGCTCCCATTGAAGCCGGTTCGTCGAGCAATCTCAGGATAGACCGGCCAGACCTCTGTCCATGCAAGCGTGTCCCGTTGGCTCCATCTTAGGGATTCGGAGTTCGCGAACGCGTCTTCGCTGAGATAACGGCCCTTGAGTGCAAACCGAATGATGTCTACCAATACAAAGCTGCGAGGGTGGTGGCAAATATAGAAGAAATCACCCTGCTTTTCCCACCAGTCAAACGCCTCATCAAGTTGAACCCCGGCATCGAAGAACTGTGTAACGATACGACGCCTCTCCGCCTTGTATAGGTCGAAAAATCCCAGGCGATCATAAACTGCCTCGCAGAAAAGGCTCTCAGTCTGCTTTGCGGTCATGCCGATGGATCTTGCGCCGAGCATGAGCAGAGAGGTCTGGGTATGAGGTGCATCAATGCTGAATGGCCCCCAAAAGTTATTCAACTGCGCCACGTCCGGATGCAAGCCTCGGAAATACAGCTCGGGCAAGATAATACGGTCCGCGCTAGGGTTGAGTACCGTTGATATGATGTGTCCCCGGATCGGCCATCCGATGAATAGGTCGCAATCCGCGAGAAAAAGTGAGAACTCGGGTTTCTCTCCAGTCCGAAGCCACCTTTCTGCTTCGTTTATGCCGGCAGCCTTGACGTTCCAGTCCGGAAACAAGGAACTGACCGCCAGGTGATATCCTGAAGTTACACAGTTAGATACAACAATAACATTCATATCAAAACCCTATATTTGTTCCGTATTTTTCTTCATCACAGATGACTCGCTCCGAAAATGATGTATCGAGAATTTTATTTACGGATGGAAAACCCGAGGTGTCGTCTAATTCAGAACTCGAAATTAAATACGTCTTCTCGAATACTCGCATAACGTGAGAAATACCGGGTTCGTTAATCGTTCGTTTATTGCTATCGAAATATTTACCGTTGTTGAAATGCGACGATATGATTTCGTAAGATGGGAAATAGAATACATCGGATATAGAATTTTCGAGCGTTCCACAAACCGATCGCAACACTGACTTACTGTATACCGTCGCCTGTAGAACATGATCATCAGTAAATGTTGCCGTCAAGGGCACAGGAGAGACAGTTATTATTAGACGAACGCGTGGATTAATGTTCCGAAATTCGTTCCAGAAGGCGATGAATTCCGATTTTGTTTCCTCATATGAATATCTATGGAAACGTACTTCCAAAGAGTCGTCTTCATCAGTTACGACGCCGGGGTGAACAGGGAGCACAAACTTCGAGTCTGACATGGTCCAGCCTTCGATCAACCCCAAAGTGAAAATAAATACAGAGCACTCAGCGAAGAGTCGGCGTACCGCATCAAGGTGCGCGCGGCGAGCGGTAGTGACATCCGCTTTGGTCGCAAAGCCCTCGGTATAGGTCGTTGGGCGAAAGGCGTCGACCCAACGGCCGTCAGAACGTTGTAAGGCGAGCGGTGGTACTGGAAGCTGACCTGTGGCTTCGAGCAACAGTTGCCGAAGCTGGGCGACCGTGTAGATGTTCCCATACCGCGCCGAAAACACGGGCTGATCGGCAGGGCTCACCTCGGTCTGCAAGAAGTCAATACCTGCCATAGTCCCAATGTGCCGGGACACATGTTGGGCAAAGCAACTGCCTGCAGTGGCGACGCGGTCCTGTGCGTTGATTACGAACCTCTTGTGGGGAATTGGGCATACTTCCTCGGGCGGGATGCTCGCGACAGCGGTGCGCCAAAATTGGGCCGCCCCCTTCACTGCATAGGGATTAACCATCAGAGCTACCTTTCTCTAGTTCGTTCAAGGATGCTCCAGCATCCCCGCGACGACATTTAACATCCAAAAGAGAGAAGGAGTATCCACATGGAAGCGCTCCTTGTGTAGTCTGCTCTTGCCTGCGGCTCGGCCCGAATCGGGGGCGTAACCGTGAGCCCTCGCAGAGCGCCGTTTATCGCTGCAGAAGGGTTTGTTGCGGCCGATGATGGAGCGGGAGGCGCCGCCGCTTACGGACTGCATCGCGGCGCACCGCAAACTACTGGCTCCTTGTTGGATCGCAGTCTAGCTGCACCAAGGGCGAGCTCAGGAGATGCTGTCACGGGCAACGAACTAACGATGAGCGTCTGAACGAGTGGAATCCGGCTGATCGGCTCCCGAGCCCAGCGTTATCCGACAGTGTGTTGGACTATTGCCCATGAGCTTGCCCTCGATTAGAGGTATGCTGCGCCGTGTGGACCTTGACCGGCGGACTGTGCTCGTCAACTAAGGTTCTTCGGGCGCACAGTGATGTGAGATTACGGTAGCCATCCTGGAGATATGGTGTCTGCTGATCCGTTTTCGTTTGTACTGAACCGAGCGCACGCGCAGAGCTAAATGTTGACAGCAGTCACCCAGACAATCCTCTTTGGCGCGGAGCATGATCTCGGCCCTACGCTCGTTCATGGGTGGGCCGCGGCGGAGGCCAAACATGTATGGTCAATCGGGCCGTCTAGCGCGATACGCATCGATCGGCCGGCGGCTCCAGAGGGCTATTTTTTAGAAATTCTATGGTACCCGTTCGTCGTTCACCCGTGGGTCCCATCTCAGCCGACAACGATTAGCGTCAATGGCGAGCGCATATTCACTGGCGAGGTTCGATCGGAAGAGATCGTGGCTTTTCGTTGCCCTAGCCCACGACCGTCCGAAACAGAGATTTTGATAACCTTTGATCATCCCAACGCTAGTCGACCAGCCGATTTCGGAAAAGGCGATACTCGTAGCCTAGGGCTAGCCTTTCGGCGAATTCGTGTTTTGCCCATAATAAAATCGTCCGTGCTTACCACTAAACGGCAGTCCCATCGGCGACTGACCGCGTCAGATCTCGGCCGTCTAAGGAGCGAAATCGAGAACTCTACCGGAACACGTCTGGATAAGATTTTGACTTCGTTTGAAATGCTGGCCGGAAATTGCGATATGGGAATTGTGCAGCGGGTCTTTAATATTGAGCCGCTGAGTCTTCTCCGATTTGCAGGCTCTTACGCCGAAATCTCGATAAAAGGTCTTGATACAGATTTTGAAGGAATAGGTCAGGAATTAGACCCCTGGGTCAGCAACGATGGCGAATGGATGATTCATGATAGGTACGGATTGAATTACCATACCATGCAATCCTCCGCGAGTGTGTCTGAGGATCAGGTTGTTCACCGAGAACAAACACGAGTTCCTTTTTTGAAGGCCAAATTATTGGAAGATCTCGCAGGAACTGACAAAGTTTTTGTAGCCGACCGCAGTGTTGGAGAATATATCCATAACATCATGCCGCTCTACCTAGCCCTTAATCGTAAAGGTATGCATCAATTACTATGGATTGTTTCTTCGCGTGGACCTGAAAATGGAGGTCTGGTGCACGAAATATTGCCAGGACTCTTGTGCGGATACTTGTTTCAATTCAGAAGGCCGTTCGTCGACCATATAAGCGTCCCCGGCTGGCTAGAGGTCATCGTCAACGCATGGCTCTTGCGCGAAGCGATTAAAGGACACGCCGCCCAATAGCATAGCAGGCAAACACGGCTGCAATGAGATTTACACCACACTGCCAATCACACCGCCCCCTATATTGGATTCTGTTTTCATTTGCTTTGCTCATGTCCGCTGGACAAATTGGACTGGCGGATAGCGATGAACGTAAGGCTGACGAGACAGCGCACCAGTGCCACATACTTAGCCTGACCGATCTTGACCGGTGTTTTTCGGAGCTAAGTCCCTACGATGTTATTTCGATAGATGCAGATTTGACGTGCGCATCTGCGTTGGAATGTTGTCCCACGAGTCGTCGAGCCCTTTTCGAAATAAATCAAAATAATAAGTCCAAAATCATTCAAGGTAACGGCCACGTGTTGCACCGCTTGGGCGGACTGGATGAGTGTGCCGCGGTGAGGTTGGCTGATGTGAAAGATGTCCAAATACGTGGACTTTCATTTGATGAAGGCGAGACCATACCGCCTTGTACCCTAGCAGACACACGTTGCCCCTCCGTAGTAGACGTTCAGTTCGCTGAAAATGTCACTCTAGCGAACGTGAAAACCTATTTTGGGAAGGGGTATGCCATTCGCGTCTGGAATTCTTCGGATTTTACGTTAGAGGATTCGATAATATCGGATTCCGGAATGATTGGCGTGTACATAGGAAATTACAAATATGGAGTCAGCAAAAATGTTGTGATACGAAGCAATGTCATTGCGAGATCTCGCGCCAATGCGATCGCAATACAGGGTGCCGTATCGCGAGATCCTGATCACCCCGTACTCATTGAAGGAAATATTTTGACTGGTAACCACTGGCACGGCTTGTGGCCAGTTCCCGGTGTACAAGGAGGGATAACTTCGGGAGGGCAGCTGCTCCTTGCCGACGGCGTGAATATCCGAGTAACCGGCAATATAATTGCCGACGGCAGGTGTGAGAACTGCAGGCCGGTCGGACAGACCGTCGCAGCGATAGAGATTGCGGATCAGGGGCCTCCACCGGCGGGCGTCGCCGGTCTCGTTATTGACCATAACGATTTCCTTGACGGTGAGGGCGCGGCAGTCCGCCAGAACCCGGGAACGGAGGTGTCTGACATCACGATGTCGGACAACCGGGTGGTTGGGTTTCGTGTGCTTGATACAGTCGTGTCCCCGGCAATACGCGCCTTCAACAGGATAGAGGCCGATGGATCCCATGTGCCGAACGAAATAGTCAGTTATCAACGAATGGGAAGGTACTACATCGGCCGCCGACCGGATAAACTTCGCAGCGACAAGGAAGCCGTTTTCTATCTAAGCGCGGCGCCTCGGCCGGGTGCGTCTGGCATCCCACTGTTGCAGTGTGGCCAGTCGGCATACCCGAACGGTCGTAGCGCATCTGCGCTAATGGCATGCCAAGGTCTTGAGCAGGTTAAAGCGGTGCTTGGTTATGTATTCGAGAGAAGTTATCCATCTGGACGACCATTTTTCAAATGCAGAGCGAACGGATCACAATTAGAGTATTTTCTAAGTTGGGATTCTACCTGTCGAGGATACGAAGTGATCAGCCAATTGGGCTACGCGTTGCCAGCAGTGGCCGGGAGATCGCATAACTGACTGTGACAGCCGCGGTTGATGTTGGAAGAGAGTTATCGGAACGGAACAGCGGAGGCGCGCGGTAGGGCAAATGAAGCGTAAGCGGTGTTCTCAGGCTACGGCCTTGAGTTTCGGCGTCTTGGGATAGGCCCATGGCAGGAGTTCATCGAGCGCGCTTTGGGGATGGCCGTTGACGATGCGGGTGATGACGTCGGCAAGGTAGCCGTACGGCTCGATGTCGGTAAGTTTGCAGGTCTCGATCAGTGACGCGATCACCGCCCAATGCTCTGCCCCACCGTCGGAGCCGGCGAAGAGCGCGTTTTTGCGATTGAGCGCAATCACCCGTTCATTCTGCCCATGTCGGGCAGGAGTTGGGTAAGCGTCAGCTGATGGTCGCGGCGATCAGGTGTTGAGGGGTTTTGGTCGGCTGCGGCGGCTGGCGCTGGCGATGCGCTTGAGGGCGCTGCGGATTTGCGCTTCGTCGATGTCGTCGGGATCGTAGGGGCGGCCGTACCAGGCGAGCATTTCTTTTTTCTGGCGGCTGCCCTTGCCTTTATCGGGGCCGGCGATGATGTCGAGGAACTCGTAATATCCCGGGAAGCCGCCGCAATCCTCGGGCGGGCAACGCCGTTCGCCGCCGCGGAAGTCGGGGTAAACCTTGCCGGGCTCGGCCGGCTCGACCCGCTCGACAACGACGCGGTGCTCCCAGTTGTCGCCCATGTCGTAGGTGTATTCGAAGGCGGTGACGCCGCCCTCGACGTACCCGTCCGGTGAGGGCCGCCTTGCGGGGTGGCTAAGCACCGGTGCAAAGGACGGTGTTTGCACCGGTGCTAGTGACGGGCGATGGCGAGGGTTGAGGTAATCACCGGCGTTGAGCGTCGACGGCGGTGGAGCGACGACGAGAAGCGAGCGATTGTCGCGGAGAGCTTCGCACCGGGCGCGGTCGTCGCCGAGGTCGCTCGCCGCGCCGATATTTCTCCGGGCCAGATTTATCGCTGGCGTCAGGAGGTGCGCGCCGCGGTTGCCGGGTTTGCGCCACTGTTGATCGCCGCCCCCGATGTGGTGGAGAGCACGGCAGGTCCGCAGTGTCACGGCGAGCCGGCGATCGAGCTTGAGTTTGCCGGCAAGATCATCGTGCGGATACCGGGCTCGACCCCGGCGGAACTGGCGACGGCGGTGGTGAAAGCGCTGTCGCGGCGATGATCCCGATCCCTTCGGGCGTGCGAGTTTGGCTGGCCGTCGGTCACACCGATATGCGGCGCGGCATGAACAGCCTAGCAATCCAGGTGCAGCAGGGATTGAAGCACGATCCGCACGCCGGCGACCTTTACGTGTTCCGTGGCAAGCGCGGTCACTTGGTCAAGATTCTCTGGCACGACGGGATCGGCATGTCGCTTTACGCCAAACGGCTGGAGCGCGGCAGGTTCATCTGGCCATCACCGGCCGACGGTACGGTGGCGATCACCTTAGCTCAGCTGGCCTACATGCTTGAGGGCATTGATTGGCGCAATCCGGTGCGAAGCTGGCGACCGGAGGCCGCCAGCTGAAGGCTGCGGCGGTTTGACTCGGCCCGCTCGGCGCGGGTTGCGGCCCATGCGACAATCCGGCTTGTGACGACGCCAGACGAGATCGATGCGCTGAAGGTGGCGCTGGCTGCCGAGCGCGCCGCGCGGCAGCAGGCCGAGGCCCGCGCTTTCGGTGCCGAGGCGATGGTGGCGCATCTGAAGCTGCTGATCGCCAAGATGAAGCGCGACCGGTTTGGGCAATCGTCGGAGCGCGGCCAGCACCTGCTCGACCAGATGGAGCTGCAACTCGAGGAGCTGGAAGCGAATGCCGCCGAGGATGAGGCGGCTGTCGTCGCCGCCGACACCGCTTCGGTCGTCACTTTTACCCGCAAGAAGCCGGTGCGCGCACCGTTGCCAGCTCATCTGCCGCGCGAGCGCGTGGTGATCGCCGCACCGAGCGCCTGCCCGTGCTGCGGCGGCAAGCTCGCCAAGTTGGGCGAGGACATCACCGAGACGCTGGAGGTGGTGCCGCGGCAATGGAAGGTGATCCAGACCGTACGGGAGAAGTTCACCTGCCGCCGCTGTGAGACGATCACCCAGCCGCCGGCGCCGTTCCACCCGATCGCGCGGGGACGTGCCGGAGCCAGCCTCTTGGCGATGATCCTCTACGCCAAGTTCGGCGAGCACCAGCCATTGAACCGGCAGAGCGCCAGTTATGCTCGCGAGGGCATCGAGCTCGACACCTCCACCTTGGCGGATTGGATCGGCGCCTGCGCCGCGACGCTGATGCCGCTGGTCGAGCTGATCCGGTGCCACGTCTTCGCCGCCGAGCGCATTCACGGCGACGACACGACCGTGCCGGTGCTGGCGAAGAACAAGACCGCGACGGCGCGGTTATGGACCTACGTCCGGGACGACCGGCCATTCGGCGGGACCGACCCGCCGGCGGCGATCTTCTATTACTCGCGCAACCGCAACGGCGAGCATTCTGCTCGCCACCTTGCCAGCTATGCCGGGATCCTCCAGGCCGACGCCTATGCCGGGTTCAACGAACTCTACGATACCAAGCGCCGGCCGGGACCGATTACCGAGGCGGCCTGTTGGGCCCATGGTCGCCGCAACTTCTTCGAGCTCGCCGATCTGCGAAAGGCGCCGCTGGCGATCGAAGCCGTGCGCCGCATCGACGCGATCTTCGCCATCGAGCGCGAGATCAACGGGCTCGCCGTCACTGACCGGCATGCGGCGCGCCAGAACCGCGTTGCGCCGCTGGTCAGCAACTTCGCCGACTGGATGCGCGCCGAACGCGGCCGACTCTCGCGCCATGCCGAGACCGCCAAGGCGATCGATTACATGCTCAAGCGCTGGGCCGCGTTCACCCGCTTCCTCGATGACGGCCGCATCTGCCTGACCAACAACGCCGCCGAACGCGCGCTGCGCGGCATCGCGCTGGGCCGTAAAGCCTGGCTGTTCGCCGGCTCCGACCGCGGCGGCGAACGCGCTGCGGCCATCTACACGCTGATCGGCACCGCCAAGCTCAACGGCATCGACCCGCAGGCCTGGCTCGCCGATGTGCTGCGCCGCATCGCCGGCCACCCGGCCTCCCGCCTCGACGAACTGCTGCCATGGAATTGGCCAGGGCCCATGCCACGCCGCAGCGAAGCGGCGTGAGGCGCAACGGCATGAAATCGTCCGGTATCTCCGTGGCAGAAAAATCGGCGGTGACCGCCGCTTGCCAACAGCTGATCGACGAGTTCTTCAGGCCTCGCTTCTTGCCCGCCATTCAGCCAACCGAGTTCAACTACCCCGTCGATATCCTCGGCAAGTGGCACGGCACCCGTTACCGCCTCATTCAGCGCTACCGCTCGGGCTTTCCGGACAATCTGGGCGAAGAGTTCGACGCTCCTTTCGCACGCCTCGACTGGATCAGCCGCAACCGCTTCGATCTCCAGTGGCATCGCCACACCGGTGAATGGTTCACCTTGTACCGAGGCCTTACTCTTACCCAGGCCATCGACACCCTCAAATCCGACGGCTTGCTCCACCCCGTCTAAATCGCACAGCGCCTCCGCGCCTTATCCGCGGTACTCACCGGATGGATACC
>DASZZA010000904.1:0-3136 GCA_035545135.1 Lacipirellulaceae bacterium
CGCTCCGGAGGTGAAGGACCATATTTCATGAGGGCCTATCCAGGGCTGATATGTGACGACGATTTGCTGTCGGGTTTCGTTGTTCAACGAATCCGTGGCAACGACAGAAATTACGTTCGCGCCGGGGGTTAGAGTAATCCACAGACTCCAATCGGTGGTGCCGTCGCCGCTCGCGGTGACGGTGGCGGCGCTTATCCCATTGACAGTCACGTACCCAATGCCGTTATTGCCACGTCCGTTATCGGTAGCGGTGCCCATCACTAGCAGATTGGCGTTGCTAACGGTTGCGCCGTCCACAGGCGAGGCGATTACGAGAGTCGGGCCTTGGGTGTCGGATGGCGATTGATGGGCGAGCGCGTCTAGGTCGGCAACGCTGCCGTTGAACGAATCCAAGTCGACAGGTCCGCTCACCCCCGGGCAGCTTCCGCCACTGCTGCCGTACCGATACTGTTGGAATGTCCAGTCGGACCATGGCGACAGATTCGATGGCTCAGCACCCGGATCACCGGAATCGGTGACAATCCATATTGGATATGAGTTTAAATATGGATCCATGTAGTTCGCCGCGTAATACCTGGTCATATAGAGAATCGGCTTAACGCCTGTCTTCTGTTCGACATAGGTTGCCCAGTCCAGAATCCACTTGGAAAGCGCGGCCTTGCCCAGAGACGCGCCGGGAGTGGAGCCGTTGACTAGATCGTCCTCAATGTCCAAAACCGGCGGCAAGTAACTGGTCCCGGTATAGGTTCCGGCAATCGCGAGGAAGTGCTGCGCTTCGAAGACGGCCGAGTAATCGGCGGGGTAAGCGAAATGGTAGGCACCCATCAGCAAGCCGGCGCTTTTGCCATTTTGCATGTTCAGAGCAAAATTGTCGTCTGTAAATTCCGTTCCACCGGTTGCCTTCACGAAAGCAAATCCCTTGCCCGAGGATCGAACTTGCGACCAATCGACGGTTCCTTGGAAGTGTGACACGTCGATGCCAAAGACGCCGGTTGGCCCTTGCACTGTAAACGGCGTGTTGGACTTGTCGTTGGCTTCATTGCCCGCGCCTTGTCCGGCAGTGCTTCCGGCGTCGAGGATCACCCAGACGTAGTTTTGTCCTGCCGTTGCTCCGCCGGGAATTGTCACACTGAGTTTGACTGGAAAAGTGCCACTCGGCGCGACCGTCGGAACGCTGATGCTGGTCAGCAGCGGGTCAGTGGTGGTAACGCCGGAATTAGAGCTGGCCAATCGGATGTTGGCTGTGGAAGGATTGGCCGCACTTCCGCCCACGTTGGCGATGGTGAAGGATAGGTTGACCGACGATCCGGCGGAGCCGCTGCCTGGCGTGATCGTCAGGTTCTGCGCGATCAGGTCGGGCGGCTGGCTCGTATTCTTTCTCAGCCATCCTTGACAAAAGTAGGTAGCACCAAGGTGCGAAGAGCCAGCGCTCGGCACATCGACGATATGTTCGCCGGAATTATAGGCGAAAGTATAGCTTTCGTCTGGCCCATTGGGTCCGGTATCTCCATTCTTCACGTTTTGCTGTATCACCGTGACCGTGGTGGAACCCACGGCACGGACGATTGCAACATGCCCCAACCCGGAGCTCGTCGGACTGAAGCAAAGAATGTCACCCACTTCCGGCGCACTTGTGCCACCATTAGGGTACGCAGCCAACTGCATGATCGCCGCGTGATTGAAAAAATCCCGTGCATTCAACGCGCCACTTAATGAGAAAAGATTTAGACCATATTCGAAGTAATAATAGCGTCGGACATATTCGACGCACTCCCATTTAAGCCCCATGTACTGACCGTTGACGTAACTACTCGGCTGTGGGCTTGGCATGGTCGTCGGATCATTCGAGTAATTGACAACGCCGTTGAAGGAGCCGAGCGCTGTGCTCCATGGCTGGGTCCCAGCGGATAGCACCGTGGGTGATAGAGTGAATACCATCAATGACAGTATTGATAGGACCGCGGTCCTCGACTTACTTGCCGGTGTGCAGTTCTGGAGCTTTAATTGATTAGCTTTCATAATTGCCCATTTCTCCATTCAACATTGATCGTAGGTGTTTATCGAAAACTCGAGCGACGTAACGATTCACACGCCAACACGAGTACCCTGTTTCGGGCTCGTCCGGTTTGATTGTGAAAACCGCCGAGTGGAACTGCGCCTTGCCGAAGGACTTCGCAGCGCGGCACATACAGTGCGACCCTTTCTGTAGAATGCGAACAAACGGCCCAGTACCTTTGATGCCGAATCTGCTCCAGCCGGCTCCTAACTAAGTCAGGAGTCCCAGAACCCAACCGGAAAGGGACAGCGGGGATAAGGGCTTGTAACCCCGTGAGTGGACCACGCAGAACTGGAGGCGAAGAAACGGTCGATGGACTCCGCCATTTCGCCGCATTGCCGTCACCACAGCAGACAGCTCGCCGCAGAAGAACCGCATGCATATTAGGCCGGGGAAAACCTTGACACCGTTCTAGAAATCGACCTGATCCATGTCAACTCCTTTTGCTCAAGAGCCGTGCGCGCGTAGGTCAGCCGATGCCAGTCGTTCTCGCAGATGCGGAAACCGTGACGGTTCTCTGGTTGATACTTACCTGACCCACAACAACAGGACTAAACGCCAAAAGCGCACCGCGACGGGCTTCTCTCAGAATAGAGTGGCCATGTCGAGGCAAGTTCGAAGTTGAAAGCCTTGAGAAGATTGCACCGGCGCATTTCCATAGGACCTACACGTCCGCTTACCGAAAACCTTTCAGGCAATTTCGCGAATGAGCTGCCCAGAATCGCTACGAGTTCGGCGACTAGGGAAGACCATTCTCCTTCTTTTCGCGGAGATTCTCTGAAAGAATCGGCAAAGTGGTGCGTGTACCGTCTAAGGCCAAACGGAACCGGAACAAATCCTTGACTTGGAAGCATGAACACAAGCTGGACGCTCCTAAAGCGGCTCAAAAATCCCGATGACAATGACAGTTGGCAAGCATTCTGCGAGCTTTACGCGCCCGTTGTCATTGATGTAGCCAAGAAATCTGGCTTACGGGATGATGAAGCTCAGGTTGCCTTTCAGGAGACGCTCGCGTCGATCTCGAGGAACATCAACAAGTTCGAAGCTGATCCGGGGCGTGGTTCTTTCCATGCGTGGCTG
>DASZZA010000905.1:0-4546 GCA_035545135.1 Lacipirellulaceae bacterium
ACTCTATCCCATGCCAGTGTAATCGAAATGAACGAGCCGCCCATCAATTCCCCAGCAAAGCGATAGCGATTGATGTCTCCCGCGCCCGTGGTCATCCCGTAATCCCAACCGAGCGTTGGAATGTCTGACCCATCTGCATCATGTTCGCCTGCTGCGAACTGGGTCCGCGCACGCCTAGCATTTAATTGGCCCGCGCCCATCTCTACGTCAAGCGGAATCGTGTGACCGGCACCTTCGGGAGAATCGTCCCATGCGTCTGAACTGAACTACTACCGGCTGGAAGCCGGTAGGTTCGGGGATTCGTGAGCTACGGACTGAAGTCCTTCGCTCACGAAGGAACAACTTGAAAATTGTCATCACCGTCACTTGGTTCTGTCCCATCCTGGCTGCGGATGTATTCCGCGATTACTTCGTCGGTGACGTTACCGCTGGTGGCCACGAAGTAGCCCCGAGCCCACAGATGGCGACCCCAGTATTGTTTTTCGATGTGTTTGAACTCCATCATCAGCTTGCGAGAGGTTTTTCCCTTGATGTACTGCATGATTTTGCTCGGTGACAACGTTGGCGGACACGACAGCAGCACGTGCACATGGTCAGCTGACACCGCCCCTTGCAAAATCTCGATTTCGTTCGTGCGGCACACTTCCCGAACCAGCTCGCGAACCCGCATCCCGACCGCACCCGTTAACACCTTCTTGCGATACTTCGTCACCCATACAAAATGGTATTTCAAGTCAAACCGACTATGCGCTCCCGTACGGTAATTCTCCATCCCTCTAATATATGAACCTCAAGGTTTCGCCTGAAGGCGAGGGATTTAGACCCATCGTGGAGACATTAAAAACACCGGCAGGCTCCAGAATCCGCTCTCGGGCACGGCTAGCCAGGGCTCGGCCAAAACATTCAAGACAAGTCCCAATCGCAACAGGCCCTTGTAGGTTGGCGAGAGAGGTGTGTTGCGAATCCTTTCACAAGCGCCGCACACATCGAGCAGTCCGCGCAAATGGTTGTCGAGAATCCAAAGCGTTGCCGGATCGAGATGGCCGTCGCGCTTCCACTGTGCAACAACGCCAAATAGTCTCCGGGCAAGATATAACGGCACGTGCGGCGGTTCGGCTATCTCATGCTCCAATCCCGGCAGGTCCAGTATGCGCGGCGTTTCGTCGCGCAAATGTCTTTTTAGCGCTTCGGCAAAGCCGGCCACCAACTCCCCTGCACGCGAACGCGCAAACACGTCGGCTGGTAGAAAAGCGGCGCATTTCGTGGCAAAATTACGGCTGTCGTTCGTAAGCTGCCCCCACAAGCTGCGCGCCTCCCACCATCGTTCGTATGCGGCTCGGTTGCGAAAGCTCATCAACAGGCCAAGGATCACCGTATTGATGAGGCTCGCGGCGCCGCCCCAGTCGACGACGTGGATTTGGAATTTGCGGACGATCAGCCCGACCGCCACGTAATACGCAGCCACAGCAACAAGCATCAGGCCGAGACGTTTACCAACAACTGAGACGTCGAATGTTTCTCGAGTGGTCCAGGGCGTCATTTTTCTGAATCGATGGAGAGTGCAAGTTCTCGTCGGGTCGAGGAGCCACATCGCGAAGCGTTATGGCTATTGACCATGAACTCTCCGCTACCCTATCGTCCTCGCTATGGGCAACTCTGGCTATCCCGGTATCGATGGTTTTTTGGGAACACGCGCCTCCCTGATGTTGGACGTCGTCTGCCTGTCGATGATTGGCGTCGTGATCGTGCTGGCGTGGAGCATTTATCAGGTAAAGATGTGCCGCCGGTATCAGCTTCACCAATGGACGCAAATTACGCTCGGCATCCTCTTGTTGGTGGTCGTGGTTCTGTTTGAACTCGACATCCGCCTTCACGGCTGGGAAGCCAGGGCGGCCGGGCATATTGGCGTCCACCCGCCATCGATTGTTTTTACTGCGCTGTACGTCCATTTGATTTTCGCAGTTTCCACGGTGATCCTTTGGCCGGCCACCATTGGCTTCGCCGTTGCGAATTTCGGAGTCCCGCCACGGCCCGGATCGCACAGTCGCATCCACATCCCGCTCGCGTGGACGGCGACCGCAGACATGTTCCTTACCGCCGTAACAGGCTGGGTATTTTATTGGTTGGCGTTCGTGAGATAGCGCAGCGAGCCGAATGAAGGGCGGAAGGGGAAGGGGGGTATACATCGGCGCATTTGTTCTCCCTCCGCCTTCCTCCGACTTCCCATCTACACCATATCTGGCCTCGGCCCCGTCGTCGGTTGCCCGCCGCCGGCTGCCGCCCGATTGGTTGCATTGAGATATGCGAGCGTGGCTGCCTCGACGGTATCGGTGGAAACGCCACGGCCTCGGTATACGCGGCCATCTCGCTCGACCTCGATCGTCGACTCACCCTGGGCATCCTTCCCGCGCGTGACGCTGTGAACACGAAAATCGCGGACCACCACCGAAATGCCGGTGATCTCTTCGATCGTGTGGAACAGCGCATCAAGCGGCCCATCGCCGCCCGAGGTGGTACGGCTCACCGTTTCACCAGCGCGCTCGAGCGTAACGGACACAGTTGGTTCCGCTTTTCCCGTCGCGTGGACTTCATAGGCAACGAGCTTCCATTGATCCGCGCCGACGGTCATCCGCTTCTCAATGAGCGCGGCAATATCGGCGTCGTACACTTCTTTCTTCTTATCGGCCAGCCTCTTAAACTCTTCGAACACCTCTTGCAGATGATCGCCGACCAGGTGATACCCCAGCGCATGGGCTCGGTCAGCAAGGGCCGCTCGGCCGCTATGTTTGCCCAACACCAAATCGGTCTTCACAAAGCCGACGTCCTCGGGCCGCATGATTTCGTACGTCGTACGTTCCTTAAGCATGCCGTCCTGGTGGATGCCTGCCTCGTGCGCAAACGCGTTGCGGCCGACGATCGCTTTGTTGCGCTGCACCACGAGGCCCGTGATGTTCGACAGCAGCCGACTAGTAGGCACTAGCCGCATCGTGCGGATGCCGGTAGTCGTATGGTAGTAGTCTGAACGCGTTCGCATGGCCATCACGACTTCTTCTAGCGAACAATTGCCGGCCCGCTCGCCGATGCCGTTGATCGTGCATTCGATCTGCCCAGCGCCGTTTTCAACCGCCGCTAAGCTATTGGCGACGGCCAGGCCCAGGTCGTTGTGGCAATGCACGCTGATCACGGCGCGGTCGATGTTCGGCACGCGGTTCACCAGATTCTTGATAACGCCACCGAAGTGAGCCGGCGTTGCGTAGCCAACCGTATCGGGAATGTTCACAGTCGTGGCGCCCGCATCGATCGCCGCCTCGACAACGCTACACAGGAAATCGGGCTCCGTGCGTGCGGCGTCCTCCGGTGAGAACTCAATGTTGTCGCAATAGCCCTTGGCTCGCTTCACGCTGTCGACCGCCCGCTGAATGATTTCCTCCTTGCCCATGCGGAGTTTGAACTCGCGGTGTATCGCGCTAGTGGCAAGAAAAACGTGAACGCGAGCGTCCGGTGCGCCGCGGAGCGCCTCCCAGGCGCGATCAATATCGGTCTCGTTGCAGCGCGCGAGGCCGCATATGGTTGCGCCTTGAATCGTGTTGGCAATCTCGCGCACCGCCTCGAAATCGCCTGGCGACGCGATCGGAAACCCGGCTTCGACGACGTCCACACCCAAATCCACAAGCGCCTGCGCGACTTCCAGCTTCTCTTCAAGGTTCATGCTGCAGCCGGGCGACTGCTCGCCGTCGCGTAGTGTCGTGTCGAAAATGACGATGCGCCTTGGTTCGTTCGTGGACATCGGACTGGTCCGTGGTTCGTAGTCAGTCGTCCGTTGTGAGAAAGCGCCGGGCCAGTTGCAACGGACGACAGACAACTGACCATGGACAAAAACAAGAAAACCCTGAAGCCAGGGCGGCCTCAGGGTTCTAATTTATTCGTCGATCGATGTCCGCACGAACCCTAAGCACCGCCGAGGCGGCTGGTAAGTAACAACAGGCCAAGCAATAGGGTTCGTAACGACATGGCTAATTTCAGCAGTTTTCGTGCGGCCACTGTGGTGCCGCTTTGTTCAACTCTAGCCGACACAGCGGGGGCGGTCAAGGTTCACCCGCGGGCAGTAATGTCCTAGTTGGCCGCCAGGCCCCCCACCTGCCGCAACACTTTGGACAAGCCAACCGTGCCACCGAGCAAGGGAGCGGCAAAAGCAACGTATCACCTTGTTGCCGCTGCGCGCACTAGCTCGTTAGTATCTTTGCTAAGTCGCTCGATGACGTCGTCCTGCCGTAACTCCGGGTACTTTCGCATGATGTAGGCGACATACAATCTCGCCCACCATTCTTTGTGCTTGGCGAGCTTTGCCAGTTGCGCATTAGCTTCGGGCACCGCCGCTTGGAAGCGATCCCTAAAGGCGTTTTTGTCGAGCCAGATGGCATTGCTGACGATATGCTCGGCTAGTTCTATTTCGCGAAGCTCTGCCTTTTCCGCCTGTACCACGGCGGCGATTTTTTGTTGCCCCGTGACTATATGGACGTTCGGCGAGTTGGCGTAGGCAAAGACC
>DASZZA010000906.1:0-12801 GCA_035545135.1 Lacipirellulaceae bacterium
GTAGGTGGAATTGGCGTAGCCGGCACCGCCCAAGGTGGCGCTGTAGCTGCCCGGCGTGACACCCGCGATGACGACGTGACCGCTGCTGTCACTGGTGCCTGCCAAGGCGCCGCCCAGGCTGAAGATAGCGCCCGCCACGACGTTGCCGGTGCTGCCATCGACAACCGTGGCCGAAAGATCGACGGACGCATTGCTTGCATCCGATTTCGATAGGGGTTGATTCAGCGTCAGGATCTGTCCGGCATTGACCGAGAAGTTGCCTTGCAGGGTTGGATAACCAGACGCCTGCACCGTGGCGGAATAGGTGCCTGGCGCAATGCCGTCGAATTCAGCGTTGCCGCTGGAATCCGTCGTCGCGCTATAAGTGCCGGGACCGGCGAGCGCGACCGCTGCGCCAGAGATGATGCCGCTGGTGCTGCTATCAAACAGATGAACCTTGACGATGCTCGATTGCGCCGAAGCGCCGAGCAGCAGGTCGGCTGCCGTCGTGGTTCTGCCCGTTGCGGCCTGAACAGCGACCGCTGCGGATCCGTATCCCGACTTGGTCGCGGAGACGGTGTAGCTGCCCTTCGACAGGCCGCCGATGACGTAGTAACCATCGGCATTGGTCTTGACGGAAAGGCCCGCCACGCTCGGGATGCTGACGGTTGCGTTGGAAATACCCTGACTGGTACCGGCCAGGCGCACATACCCCTGGATGGTGGCGCCGGTCGATTGGCCCAGGCCCTGGCTCAATGCCAGGGCGCGTAGTGCAAGTGCGCTTGTGTAAGCGTCTTCGTTCCAGCTGCCATCGGACAACTGGTGCGCCTGCAAGGCCTGCAGACTGCTCGCCAAGCCGCTGCGATTGGGCAGGGCCAGTTGTAGGGCGATGAGGCTCTCGGCGCTCAGGAAATCTTCACTCCAGAGTCCGTTCGACCCTGCAGACGACTGCAGCCAGCTCGCGGCTGGCTGGGTCAACGATCCGACGCTGGATAGCGTGTTGTAGTAACTCAGCGCGCTCAAACTGAGCGCGGTGAGATAGACCGATGGCGCATTGTCGTGATCGGTCCAGGCGCCATTGCTGGCCTGGGTGTTCTGTAGGTAGGCGATGCCGGCGGCGGCAGCGGCGCTGTTGATGTTGCCGGAAGCGGCGAGGGCTTCGAGCGCAAAGGCGGTATCCAGAACGCTAGGGGTGAAGCCGGGGAGTTCACCGAAGCCGCCAGAGACGCTGTCTTGATTGAGCAGGAGGGTAACGACGTAAGACGAAGGGTCAGTGCCGTTGATGACCCGGTTGAGGATCAAACGCGACAGGTCTTCCGTATTGAGAAATGCTTGCGCTTCGAGATAGGAACCGCCGGCGGCAAGCACGGACGGATTCGATGTACCCGCCACCGCGAGGGTACGCATGCCCTCGGCCGTGGTCGGAATGGTGGATGAAAGATCATTCGGAGCAGCGATGCTGCCGTCGGAATGCACTGCGGAAGTTAGCCACTGTGTACCAGTGGTCAGGTCGGCCTGGGCCAGGTTGCTGAATGCGATGGCGCACGAGATGACGGCGCCCGCAAACCATGAACGGTTCTTCCCCACTCCCCACCCCCTGTCGCCGTTTTGCGCTTTATTTTTATTCGCGCATTACGACTTGCTTTCCCCCTGAGCAGACGTGTGTCCGCCCGACACTCACCCACTCTAAGGGTTTGCCCGGATAGTCTTGTAGGAAAATCACCCGAACCGATGTAAGCCGGCCTTGGCGTCCCCTACTGGGAAGGGGCGTCCATCCAGTAGGAATATTAAACTTAAATGTGTGCTGTCGGCGGCGCGCCCATCGGACTCAGTACGGCAAGCCCTTTGCGCGCTGCGTCCCGGGGTCATGACAACACGATCGCCTCGCAATCGCGCAGCCACGGCAGCACGAACGAAGTGCGTCCGTTCCAGACACGGACAGGAAGGGTGGCATAACGCGTCGTATGCGGCGGAGAAGGAACCGTCGCCACCGTCACGCACCGCAACGGCTCGATCTCCGCCCTTCCCTACCAGCGATAACGGTGCGTTATCGTCCCCCGCCTCGCTACCTGCCTATCGCTGAGTTCCAACTCAATAGCGGTCGCTCGCCGGCGGTGGCTATCAGTCGCTGACCGGCCTCTGCTGACGGTGACCACCGTCAGCAATCGGGAAGGTCAGTTGCAACGATCGAACGGTGCTTCGGAAAATCAGCTCGACGGCCGTCAGCCCGTGCGGCCGCTGGCCCGCTGCGCCCAGCGGACAGCAGTCGACCAGCTCGGGTCAGTTGCGCCGTAGCGATTGGCCGCTACTGGGATCAGTATTTGCGCTGGCAAATGAGCGGGCGCGAACGATGATCGACAGCAGGCAGCCAGAGCAGACGTCTGCCAAGACTGCTGGCTAAGCAGGACGAACAGTGAATTCGTATTCCTGTGTCGGCTTTGATTGCGTGCCCATCGCGTCAGCTTGGCGCTTACCACGCCACGCTGTTCCCACTGCAAGTGTTCGGCAGATGCGCCAATCGTGGGTTGAGTATTCCAGTGACTGCCTGAAAATGGCTCGTGGCTCGCGATCCCTCGATCCAATGGATCCGAACCGGACCACCATTTTGCCTTCCGAAGCCAGCTTGTCGCCGCAATGATTCCAGACGATAGCCAAGGAACGCGCAAAGTCGTCCGGAGATCGGTGGGACAGTCGTGTTCGTTGGCCGTACTCGATAGTTGAAGAGCCGCCGAGGAACCAGTTACGCAACCACTGATCTTCGACATACGTCACCAGTCCGTAATAAGGTGGTGACGTGATCACATGAGTTAGGCCCTCGGGCACTCCGTCATAAGAGCTTGCCTGCAGGCTGTCACCCACACGAATCCATCCCTTCTCGAATTCAACGGCCGGGTTGCTCAGGAAGATTCGCTCCAACTTGCGCTTGATCGGCCCACGCACGTCCAGCTTTGGTGGCTTGAGCTCATGTGCTGCCCAGAAACGTACTGAATAGTCGGGTTTGCTCGCGAAGGTTCGTGGCATTTGGTTCGAGAAGTAGCCCGCGTGGGTGATCCTCTTCGAGCGGGGGCCGTGAAGGCATCCAATAACAACAGCACGAAGCACGGCGGCGGCATCGCTGCGGCGGCCTTGAAGGCCTGTACGCAGCCGACAGAGTTGTCTCAATGTCGATCGATGGAATGCGGCGGTCCAGAACGACCCGACCGGAAGCTCTACGTCGAACTCGGCGGCCAGGATCTCCTCGAGTAGGTCGAGTACCTGCTTCTGCGTTGTCACGGCGATCTTGGCATTTGCTATTGCCACGGCAACCGGCGAGGCGTCCAAGCCGTAAGACGCGATTCCGCGACATCGCGCCGCGTAGTTCGTGGTGCCCCGCCCGCAGAACGGGTCAAATGCGCGTGCTGTCGACCTATCCGCTCCTCGCAGCGCGCGCAACGGGAACTCTAGCGGGAACATTGTGAAGTATGGACATACGGCGTTGAGCGCATGGCTCGCCTTGCGGGGAGTGCGCACGGGATCAAGTTGCTGCCGTGATCGTTGCGGCCATGCTTTCAGTCACTACCTTTTCCTCCGTACGTAAGTCTTATTCGCAGGTGAACGAAAGCTTTCCCAGTTCTCGTTTTGGGTTCCATAGATCGCCGTCAGGGCTTTGGCTACGAGGTGATAGGCCACGTCTTTTCGATTATCGAGGTGCTCTGGGAGATGATTCAAGAAAAACGCAAGTATCTGCCCCCAAGCCGCCCCGTCTGTCGAATCAAGTTTGGCCATCAGGCCACTGTCGTCCTTGAGTGCCTGGATGGCTTTCTTCTCGATGCCAGCCATGACGTCAACGGCTTCGGCAGGCTCAGACTCTTCGGGGAACAGAGTTGCTGGTGAGCGCGGTGTTGCGGCTTGGGTGCTCGGAGGACTCGGGGCCACATTGCCGCCGAACTGCTTCCGCAGCACACTGGCGTAGGTGTTGGCAGCGGCATGGTCGTAGCCGGAATCGCGCATCGAAAACTGATGCTCGAAGAAAGCTGCACGAATGCTGATCGGATACGGCTTCCCACCCACCGAACTCCAGAAAATCCCCTGACCTGGGATAGGCTCGTTCAGCAATGAACTCAGGAGGTCGTCACTGAAATGGGCGTTGGCGCGCTTGAGCGCCTGTAGGTCCGTGGCCGAGAGCAGGTGGAAAATGAACCAGTTGTCCCCTTGGCTCAGAATCTCTACGGGAATACTTCCGGGTTGCTGGGTAATCAACAGCGCGCCCAGATCATATTTGCGTCCTTCCTTTACCCAGGCAACGTAGGGTTCGGCCGCGGGCGCATTCTCATTGAGAACGGACTGGGCTTCCTCGACCACCGCGATCGTCGGAATGGTATTCGGATCGGCGGAAGTAAACTCCTGCTGATTGCGGTCGAAGATTCGGCGCAGGATCAAGCCGGAAAGCACGAGCGACTGGCCTCCGCGCATCTGCGAGACGTCGACCACGCACAGCTTTCCTTCCGACAGCGAGTGAACAAGCATGTCCATCAGCTGACTGCTCTTGTCGTGCAGCATCTTGACAATGGCGGTCATGTTCGAGCGCGCTGCCAAGGCCTCGGCTTCCTGTTTTTGTTGGTCGAGGTCCAACAGTTGGCAAAGATCGGCCAGAGGTGTCGCGTTGCCATTGGCGTCGATCATGTTGACGAGAGTCTCCCAACGCGCCTGGGACATCCCTCGCAACTTGCGAACATTCTGCTGCTCCTGCCGGTCAGCGCTCAATGCGATTGCGATGACATCGCCGGGCCTTAGCCTGCGGATATCGAGCTTAATCCCGCCTGCGACGAAGGAGCTGTAGAAAGCACTCGGGTTGCGCCGCTCGGTGAATACCACAAGCTTGTCCTCGAGCGCCGGCACATCACATAGACCCGGGCGTCCCTTGTCATCGGGCCAGAAGTATTCGCCGTCCGGATCGAAGATCACGGTCCCGACTGGCACGCGTTTCCCGGCTCGCTTGGTTACGAACGGCGTTTCCTCGTAGAGCTTGCTGAAGAGAAGTTTGTTCAAATTCGATTTGCCGAAACCGGCGCGGGCGAAGACGAAGCTCCGACGGGAGACGAGCGATTCGACGGGAAAACGAACAAGTACCTCGGGCTCCACCACCTGCATCCATTCCTGTGCCTGAAGGTCCTTGTTGCCGGCGGCATAGATGTACTCGCCGAAGGCGAGATGCCCGATCGGTGCGCCCGCGATGTTGTGGCCAGCTATTTCTCGCAGAACGTCGTTTCCGGGGAAGGCAACCTTGCTTCCCACGTGCGGGAGACGTCGATGGGATGGGACGAATGTCAGACTCTTGCCGTTCTTGCGCACGACTCCAAGGACCCGGATATTGACTCTGTACTTGAGGTACTGCTCACGCAAATCTTCCGGAATAGTCCTCTCTTCACGAACGGCACGGATGTTGAATTCCTCGCCCGAGCCGAAGGAGAGCTTGCCCTCAGATGAGAATGACGCAATTCTGCCCAGCACGGCCTCGTCGGGTGTCTCCAACTGGACCAGCAAGAACTGCCCATGCATTGGGATGTTCTGAAAATCGTTTCGATAGGGCAGCACGAGGTCGGCGTGGAACTCCATGCCACCCTGCTGAAATCCGCGAAAGATTCCCACAACGCGATCCTTCGGGAACAGGTGAAAGTCCGCCATCGTCGTCCCCTCTATCCGTAGCGTCGCTGTGCAGGATCAGCGTCCTGCAGTTGAAAGGCGTCAAGCACATGGCCCTCACCAGCCAAGCTGCTACGCACGCCTTCGTAGATGACGTCCTGCAATATGTCGAAGTCGACATCGACTAGCGCCGCGTTCTCATGTGCCTTCTGCAGACATCGCGGGTAGTGCGGCACCGGAAATCCGTTGATCGCATCGGCCAGCATCGATCCGAGGATTACGTGAGTCTCCGGCACTTGGGGTACAAAGATGTCGACCGGCCAGATGGGATCCATGCGGTTCGAGCCAAACTTAACCAAAAACATTTTGCCCCCGACAAACTTATTGACCTCGCCGCCTTCGGCAGCGCGGTCATCGCCACGCGCGAACTCCGACCACACGTAGGCACGTTCCTCCACGTCACGCGGTACTTCGACGTAGGCTGGAAAGTCCGTCTGCAGCACGCCCTCCAAGCTCATCGCCAGCCGGTACCGAGCGAGAACCTTGCTGTGCTTAGCGACTCCCGCAATGTAAATGCGCCGGCGGCTTCGGGCATGAATCCGTTCGACGCGCTCCTGCATGCCACGTAGGAGTCTCTGGAAGAGGTCCTTTGCGAACACCTTGCTGCGCAGCAGTCCATCGCTAACGATCAGGGTGTCGGTCCCGAAGTCCTTTTCGAGAATGTCGAACAGGATCGCCCATTCGAACAACTCGCGGTACACCTGGACCCAGCTGGGCGAAACCGGCTTGCCAGAATCCGCAGGCCGGATCATGTGCGATAGCTTGGGCAACGTGTCAACTCCCAAGTAAGCCATCATTCTTCCCAAGGCGCTCGCCGGCGTGCCGTCCTGCTGGAATTGGCGACGGCTGAGCTTGTCGATCGGCGTGGTCGGGGAGACCGCCTCCAGACAGTAGGAGTTATTGCTGCTGTCAACGATGCGCACTAGCTGGATTAGAAAAGGGTCGAACTGCAACTGATTGTTACCCCCGTCCGTTCCAACGATCGAAATGGAGGTCGTCGTGCGAGCCTGAATCCGACGGGTCGCCGTTTTCAGCGGTCGAATCTCGTCGCGCAAGGCATCAAGAACGGCATGATCGGCACCGATACAGTCAGCGATCGCTTCCTTTAGCTGGGCTTGCGTTTCCGGGTCGATCATCGCTCTCCCCCGTGGCTAGATTGAGTCTATCCGATTGTTACGACGACCCCATCGATCCGGATTTACCTATCCATCGTCCGACGCGCCCGAATAATTATGGTTTGCATTGCGCGCAAAGCTGATCGCAACGGCCGCTCCCGGGCAGCGAGTTTGAGTGGGCGACCGGCAGCTTCGGGTCGACAGTGCCCAGCCAAAGCACTTAGGCCGATGTCAGCAATGAAAAGTTGAGCAGTCGGTCGCCGTCGACGGCTCGTGGGCCCACCCCGGCCATTGGTGGGCACACGCGAATGGGTGCAATCTGGAATTGGATTTGTCGGCTTGCACAGCTTTCGCGACTGACGTTCCTGGTTACTTTATCGGCCGAACGACAACTCTTCGCCGAACCGTAAAAAATCAAGGCCAAACACTGCTGGCGCTCTACTCATCTACCACGCACTCAACAACATCGACCTTAACGGCGCTGCCGCTCAGGAATGAATACCGCCAATACAGTCTCGACGTGCGCATCGATCTCTTCGCGATAAGAGTTGTCCCTGCAGTCAAAATTCACGCGGGTCAGGAGCCAAGGCCTTTTGGGAAGATTCAGGCCGGTGCCGCGCGCAATTGCTGCTTTAGATGTTCGAGCGTAACGCGCGCGCGATGCGTCGGCATCAGTTCGGTTTGCATCGCTGGTTCGATTTGCCGGATCACTGCACGTGCTTCCTCGTTCCGGTGCTGAGCAGACAGGGCTTGTGCGAGCAAAACCTGCGCATCCAGTACATCAGGCGCTTTGGCGCGCTGCTCCGCCTGTAGGCCGTCTATCGCGGGCCGAAGTACGGTTTCGGCTTCGGCGTATCTCCGCTCGCACAGGAGCAGGCGCGCACGCGCGAAGGCGAGTATCGCCGACACGTTGTGGTGCATTTCACCGTTGGACTGCAAAAGGGACTCCGCCCGATTCAGATCCTGTTCTGCCGCGTCATAGTGACCCAGCTGAGTCTGCGCTTGAGCACGCCAGATCAGCCCGCAAGACCTCCAGTAGTCTGCTTTTCTCCCCTTGATCGATGCCGGCATGTCCGCCTGCAATTCGGCCAAAGCTTCCTGCAGGCGTCCTGCGAGGAGCAGGCCGTAGCCAAGCGGAGCGCGCGTCCGATAGGCTTCGAGACTGTCGTCGCCGTAAACTTTTTTCATCGATTTGTAGGCGGCGCTGAAATAGGGGAGAGCCTTGATGTAGTCGCCGTAGCCGACATAACTGAGGCCAAGTCGCGCCTCGCCAATGGCGATATCCGAGTTATCCACCCCGAACGATCCCCGCAAGGCTTCCTCGTCTATTTGCGCCGATTCGCGGGGACGGCCTTCGTTGTACAGGATATCTGCGAGGTAGCCGCGGTCAATCGAAACTTCAGGATAGTCAGGACCGGATTTTCGAATGCGGTCATCAAGCAGCTGACGGGCGAGTTTTTCCGCCTCGCGATACCGGTTGACGTACATCAACTTCAGCATGAGATTGCATAAGACCTGCGGATTGTTTGCCAGCGTGCCCGTGCTGCTTCGTACCAAGTCCACCGCGTGCTGAGCCAGATTCAGCGCGTCGTTCATGCGGCCTAACTGGCTGTAGGTTTCAGACAGTTCCTGTAACGCAAACAGCGAATCCATAGTGTCTTCGCCCCGCGGCGATTGCGCCAGGATCCGCGCGCGTTCGAGTGCGGTGAGGCTCTCGTCCAGCTTGCCCTCCCGACGCAGCATGTCCCCGAGCATCGCGAGCACATCCCGCACCGGCGGATCAAACTCCTTGGGCAATGCATGTGTTTCCAGGATGGCAAGCGCCTGCCGGGAGCTGCGCTCGCCATCAGCCCAATTGGAATCGTAGTCCGCAGTTTGCGCCTGATCGTAAAAAATCTGCGCCGTGACCAAGGGGTCCGATTCCGTGTTCCGGCGTTGCAGCTCCAGCGCCTGCTCGTCAGCTTTGCGCGCCTCGTCCGGGAGCGCCAGGCTTCGGTATAGCCGTGCCATCACCAGTAGCAATCGAGCCTGCAAGCCGGGCTGATCCTTGAAGCTGCCCAACTCGCTGCGGCCCGCATCCACGAGCTTGCGCGCCTCGATAGGCTTGCCGCCGGTATTGTCCGGATTGGCGGCGTCGAACATCGAAAGCACGTATTCCGTGATTTGCTTCGAAACCGCCGCTTCTCTGTGCGCATCGTCGCGGGCAGATTCCGCCTGTGTGAGAGCATGCTGCCTCTGGACGTAAAGAAAAAGTGTCGATGCAAGGCCGACCACCAGGACGACGATAGCGGTGATAAAACCGGCGCGACGAGCCTTGAGATGTTCCAGCGCGCGCGCAATCTCTTCGGCTCTGAGGGCGGCCGCTTTCTCCTGCGCACGCCGCTGCTGGCGTTGCGGCAGATTGCGTAATCGCTGCGCGAGGGTGGCGGCATCCGCCAATCGCTTTTGCACATCGCCGTGGGCCGCTTGCGCGATGTCCTCGCGCAGCAGTTCGTCCGGCACTTCCTGCTCCCAGCCGGGCGCCAGCGGCTTCTTGAAGTCTGCGATGACCATCTGGTACAGCAGCACACCCAGGGCGTAAACATCCGCTTGCACCGTGGCCGGCTGGCCCGCCAGCACTTCCGGCGGCAGGTACATGAGCGTGCCGCTGGCGTCCTGGCTCATCGTCTTGGTGAAACCCAACCGCGTAATGCCCAACTCGTCGAGCCGAATCGGATTGAGCACGCTGCCGCTGCCAAAATCGGCGATCTTGATGCGCGGCGCACCGTCGAATTTTGCGATCAATACATTGGTCGGCTTGAGATCTTTGTGCAGCACGCCAACCGAATGCGCCGCGCTCAGGGTTTCCGCGATCTGCGCGACAAGGTCCAGCCGCTCGGATAGCGGCACACCGGCAAGACCGCCCTGCGTCTGCGCCCAGGCCGGCAGGCTGCCGCCTTCGGCGTACTCGGCCTCGGTGAAATAGGGCGGCTCGGACAGGTTCCAGTCGAGCAGCTGCACAAAATCCGCCCGATCGCCCAAGGTATCGTGCAGCAGCCGGTAGAGCGTGATCTCGCGCTTGAGCGACACCACGGCCTTTTCGTCGAAAGCGAATTTGTAGACGCGCTGGGCGCGGGTTTTTTCGTGTCGGGCGAGCCACGCCTCGCCATGGCCGCCGGTCCCCAGGCGCTCAACGAATTTCCAGGACGGCCGCAAGGGCGGCGAATCGCCGGGTTTGAAATCAAATCTCGGCTGCGGCGGCGGCGTTTTGGGCTGCTCGATCTCGACCGCTGCCACCAGCCGATAACCGTAACCGCGCACGGTCTTGATGATGGTCTCGCTCTCATCGTTAAGGACTTCGCGCAGACGCGAGACGCACTTATTGAGGACTGAATCGGACAACATCCGGCCGGGCCAGACCGCTTCTTCCAGCTCCTGCTTTGTGACTACTTCGCCGGCATGGCGCAGCAGATATCGCAGAACCTCCAGCGGCCGGCGTTCGACCTCGACATGCTGATCGGAAATGAATAATTCCAGCGTGCGCTCATCCAGCCGGGCAGGCCCAAACCGCCAGCACGGCTGGCCAGCGTCCGAGCCTGAAGCCGAAGTCCCCGGGGGCGAGGTTGCATTCATTGTCGGCCCCACATTTCACCTAATCCCTGCTTTTTAGATTATCAAAATTTCGGAAAATTTTCGGCCAAATTTCGGCAAAAAGTCAGGCACGCGAAATGACCGGGCGGGATATTGCCGACGCTGTTTTTTGCAGAACAGGGCAAGGCAATCAAAAGGCTTCCGGATGAGCTGTGCAATGGACGTCATCAGCGGGTTCTGGGCCGGATCACTCGCCGGCTTTTTGGTCGTTTTGGCCTCTTTTTGTCGCATGGTTCGGGCACATCAACGGGAGACCAAGCATGGCAAGGATGAATGAGGAAGGCGGCATGGAGCGGTTCAGCACTGCGCGCAGCGGGATTCGACAGCACGCGCACACACGCCTATTGAGCCTGCTTGCGGTTTTGGCCGCCATCGCAATCCCGTACTCGATCGACTGCGCGCATCATCAATCCGCGCCATCGGCAATGGGTTCAACTCACACTTCCGCCGCGTCGCCTCCGTCGTCGAAAATGGCAAGGGCACAGTCCATTCATCTGCCCGTTTATTTCGAGCCGGCCCCCGCTGGAGGCGCCTACATTGCGCGCACCGCAGGGTTCGGCGTGATGCTTAGCCGCGGTTCGGCGCAGCTCACGCTGCGTACAGGCAAGAGCGATGCGCCGGTCGCGATAACGCTGGGACTGGACGGCGCCAATTCCGCGCCGGAAGCATTGCCGGACACGCGTCTCCCGGGACACAGCAGCTACTTTGCCGGTACGGACGCAAAAGGCTGGCGCAGCGACGTGCCGCAGTACGCCGGCGTGCGGTTCGCTTCGGTTTATCCGGGTATCGACATTGACTACCACGGCAACGATGACCGTAATCTGGAGTCCGACTTCATCGTTGCCGCTGGCGCCGATCCCGCACAGATCCGCATGAGGATTTCCGGCACAGACAAGCAATTCCTTGATGCCGACGGCAACTTGCATCTGCAGATTGCCGGCGGAGATCTGGTGGAACAACACCCCAGCGCCTGGCAGACGTTTGCCGGACAGCGCAAGCGCGTTTCGGCCGCGTTCAAGCTGCGGGACGATGGCGACGTGGCCATACAGGTCGCGGCCTATGACCGGACGCAGCCGCTGATGATCGATCCTCCGCTGGCATTCTCCACGTTCCTCGGCGGTGACGATCTGGACCTCATCTACGGCACCGGGCTGGACAGCGCGGGGAATATCTACGTGACCATGACCACGCAATCCGATATCACGGGGATCAACGCGCCCAGCGGGCAAACCGGAACCATGCTGCCCGCGCCGACGGGTTTGAGCGCGGGAAGCGTGGACAATCAATACCCCAGCCACTACGCGACCTACAAGCTGTCACCCGACGGCAGAACCCTGCTCTATGCGGCATACGTCGCAGGGGTCTGCGAAGGCAATGCCGCCGAAGGTTTGTCCGGCATGGCGGTCAATGGTGCCGGCGAAGTCTATGTCACAGGCTGCGGATCGCAGAGCTTCGATGATGCCGGCAACGTCACCGGCGGATTTCCGGCCACGCCCGGCGCGTTCCTATCGCGCATGCCGCAGCGCGACGCCGCCGACAACGACAATGCGGTGGCCTACCGGCTCAGCGCCGACGGCAACAGCCTGATCTTCGCCACCTTCATCAACGGCACCAATACCAGCAGCCATGCCTATGTCATCGCTCCGACTGGCGACGGCGGAGCGGTGGTCGGCGGCTATGTCAGGCGTGCCAGCACCGACGCAGCGGATTTTCCTCTGATGAACCCGATCCAGAATACGATCCACGATGCCGGCAACTGCGGTGGCGGCGGCGATCTGTTCGCCACACGCCTGTCGGCGAACGGCAATGCGCTGGTTTATTCGACCTTCTTCGGCGGCAACGGGTGCGAGACCTATGGCGCCAACCTGTATGACGTTGGCAATACCGTCGGCAGCACCGGTGTCGGCCTGACGCTGGACGCCGCAGACAATGCGTATTTCGTGCTGGGCACCAACTCCGACGATTTTCCGGTCACCGAGGGACCGACAAACGGCAGCGGCAATTGCTGCTCGAGCGCTCTGATCAAGATCAACGCCAACGGCACGCTGGGCTTTTCGACCTACGTCGGCACACCGACCGATTTCGACAATCAGGCCCAGGCGATCACGCTGGATGCGCAGCACAACATCTACATTTGCGGCATCGGCCAACCGCCTGCCGTGGATACCGACCAGCCGCTGACCGCCGGCGCGTACAACAACAGCGCCGATGGCACCGTCACCCGCTACCCCAAAAATACCTTCCTGTTCAAATACGATCCGACCGCGGCCAATATTCTCTACGCCGGCTGGATCGGCGGCTCCCATACTCACACCATCAACGGCAACGACTTCGATGACCCTTACGACGTTTGCACCGGCATCGCCGTCGATTCCGCGGCCAATGAGGTCTACAT
>DASZZA010000907.1:0-5159 GCA_035545135.1 Lacipirellulaceae bacterium
TTAGATATTCGGGGCAAATACTCCGACAGCATTTTCTCCCTGCAGACGGCTGAAGAACACGGCCGCAACGCGTATGAGAATCGTCGCCACCGCCATCGGCATTGCGATCATGTTTCTCGTGCTGCTCGACGCGTTTGAGGCGATGGTACTGCCGCGCCGGGCGACGAGGAAATTTCGGCCGGCGCGATTTTACTACCGATCGCTCTGGACCGTCTGGGAGAAGATCGCAGCCTTGATCAAGCGACGAGGGCTGCGGACGCACATATTGAGTATTTTCGGGCCACTCTCCCTGTTGGGCCTGTTTGTGCTGTGGGTGGTGGCCCTCATTTTCTCGTTTTCGCTTTTTCAGTGGTCGCTCGCAGAACCTATGGGCAGTCAGACATCGCCCCCAAGTTTGTCGGCGTGTGTCTACGTGAGTGGGCAGACGTTTTTTACGCTAGGCTACGGGGATCTTGCGCCGACGGGAAGTTTCGGACGTTTTCTGAGCGTTCTGGAATCGGGTATGGGATTCGGCTTTATGGCCGTGATCATTGGTTACCTTCCTGTGTTGTATCAGGCGTTTTCGCGGCGCGAGCGCACAATCAGCCTGCTTGATGCCAGGGCCGGGTCGCCACCCACAGCGGGCGAGATCCTGAGCCGGTTGGCGAAAGCGGGAGCGCTTTCGGAAATCAACAATATGCTTTGGGAATGGGAAAGTTGGTCGGCCGACTTGCTGGAAAGTCAACTTTCGTTTCCGGTGCTTGCGTACTATCGGTCGCAGCATGACAACCAGTCATGGTTGGCGGGGCTAGCGACTATCTTGGACACATGCGCCCTGCTGCTCGCGAACGTCGTCGATATCAATCGGCACCAGGTGCAAATCACGTTTGCAATAGCCCGCCACGCTGCGGTAGATTCGGCGCTTATTTTCAAGACGCCGCCGCGAGAGCCCCTGCAAGATCGACTTCCGGAAGGATGTTATAGCAAGCTGATGGAGAGCTTGAGCGGGTCGTCGTTACACGTTGACATTTCAGACGCGTCGGCAGCGCGACTCAAGGAACTGCGAGTCATGTACGAGCCGTTTCTCGCGGCGTTGGCAGATTACTTTAAGTTCGAGCTGCCGCCGATCGCTTCGGGGGAAGTCGCCATTGATAATTGGCAGCGAAGCGCCTGGCAACAACGGGCACCGGGAATCGGGTCGTTGCCGATTGCTAACCCGGGCGATCATTTTTCGTAGTGATGTTTCGCCTCTTGCCGCGACTGACCGCCCGGCGTGGCCTCGCTAAGACTTAGCATCGATGAAAGATCAGGCTCGCGTTGCTAGCGCCTGCCGAATCACTCGCTGCAATACCTCCGGGGTGGCCGGCTTTGAAATGCGGGCTACGACCGGCTCGTTTTCAATAACCACTTGCCTCGCATCTGGATGTCCTGAAACGAGGATTACTGGAATACCCCGCTCGGAGACCGCTTCGGCAGCGGCCAATCCGTCTACGACGGGCATATCGAGATCGACAAACGCGACATCGACGTCTGCACGCGAACACTCGTCGATCAACTCTTCGCCGTTGCTAACGGAACATACGACCTTGTGCCCGAGGCGTTCGAGCAGCAGAACAAAAGTTTTGCGAACGTCGGGCTCGTCTTCCGCCACAGCGATCCGAACTGGCAGAAGTTGGCCATCTGCCATTTTTTCCTCGACAGCCATCGGCAGCAGCCCTTTAAACGAATCTCAGAACACCCGGCGGTCGTAGAACAGACAACGGCGACCACTTTTAGCCGCAATATCAACGCTACCCCTTTAAGCCATTCTACCCGATGCCGTAAGCATGGTCGATGCAGCGAAGCGACCCGCCAAATTGACGGAGACACAGTTAAGTTTTTTACCACCGCATTCGACGCGTCGAAGACTCCTACCGTCCGGATCAGAGGCTCTCATGATGGCCACCTTAATGACGGGAGCGGGCAAAGTAATATGTTACATATCTTCCGCTCGCGACCCGTTCGCATTCGTCGTGCCCATCGTAGCACGTATATTAATTCGAGTCGTTGAGTCTCTCCGCCGCTTTGACCGCGGCGGGAAGGCCCTTATCGGCAACGCCGAGCGCTCCGCGGCCTTCGCGTAAGCGGTCCTGTACGTCCTGTCGAATATCATTTACATCGGCCTCCCAAGCTCGTTTTTTCTCCTCGGCCGTCATTGGCTTGAGGGGCCGCATGACGCGCATACCGACAGCGGTGGCCGGCTCTTCGGTATACCACCACGGGCTGAGTGGTATATTTGGATCGGAGAGCTTCCATTCTTTCTCTTCCGATTTTTGCCGGGCGGCGCTGCGCGCGGCGACGGCATCCAAAAGCCAACTGCCGCCCCGGATAACGCGTGGGTAAGTCGTCTTAGGCCAGCGAACGGCATCCTTCGCGTCGACTGGACCAGGACCGAGCTTCGCGTACGTGTTGGGATAGTACTCGTCGAGAGTCCACTCGGCGACGTTGCCATGTACGTCGTAGAGGCCCCAAGGGTTTGGCTTTTTTGTTGCGACGGGATGCGTCATTTCATCGCTGTTCTTATCGTACCAGGCGTAGTCGCCAATTTTGGTCGGATCGCTGCCGAATGAATAGGCAGTCTTCGTGCCGGCGCGGGCCGCGTACTCCCACTCGGCTTCCGACGGAAGCCGATATTCGTGGCCAGTGATGCCGCTCAGCCACTTCGTGTATTGGCGCGCGGCGAAAGAGGTGATTGTAACGGCGGGCTGATTGGCTTGGTCGCCGACTCCGTAGGTGAATGAGGAATCGTAAAGTGGAGTGGGCGATGTGACGGCATCGACGTTCCAATCCTTTTCGAGCTTGCCGTTCCAAGCGTGCTTTTGAATGAGCTTCCAATTGGCATCCGCGGCCGGACCGTCAGCTGGCTTGCCAGGGTTGCCGGCCAGACGCTGCAACTTTTTGAAGGCGTCGTACATGGCCATGAAGGAGCGATACTCGGCCCAGGTTACCTCGCACTTTCCCATCCAGAAGGGCTCAACCTTGACGCGAACTTGCGGGCCTTCGTCTTTGGACCGGTGTGTTTCGGTGGGAGAACTGCCCATCAGGAACTCGCCGCCGGGAATCGGAATCATGTCGAAGCTGACGTTGGTGCCCGGAATCTTTTCTGTATAAGGAACCATGTATCCGCCGTCGACCTTCATCGATCGCACACCGTGAGGAGGTGTGGGCACGACGCCGCGCGCGGAATTGGAATCGGCAGCGGCAAGCCGTGAGCCATGCAGGGCAAGCGCTGTAGCGACGACAGAAAGGGTTACGAACAGCCGATGATGTGAAATCAGATGGAACATGATGGGATGAACGAACAACGGTTTCGCAACTCTCAACAGTACAGAATGACCCAACGGCCGCCGGCTGACAAGAAGCAGCGTAAAGTACCGGCTGTAGCGCGGCTCTAGGGCTGGCCGAATAATCGCGTTTACAGCGGGACTATGCTATGTTTTAGGGTAGTTGTAAATACGCGGTTGCACCGTCGAGGCTTTGTATGACGCCTGTTAATGCGCCCTGGATCACGTACCGCCCTCAGTTGAAAGTGCTGGATTGCACGATTCGTGACGGCGGGTTGATCAATAATCATCAGTTCGACGAGAAGCTCGTTCGGGCTGTTTACGAAGCGTGCGTCGAGGCTGGCATCGATTACATGGAGGTGGGCTACAAGAATTCGCCTCGTTTGCATTCGCGCAAGGAGTTTGGACCGTGTCGGTTTTGTGACGAGGACATGCTTAATCGTTTGTTTGCCGATCACGATGCGGCGAAAACAGGCCTGAAGCTGACCGCGATGGCGGATGCAGGCAAGAGCGATTGGCGCGAGCAGATCGTACCGCGGGCGGAAAGTAAGCTCGACATGATTCGCGTGGCGTTCTACGCGCAGCAGGTGTCCGAAGCGGTGGAGATGATCGAATATTGCCATGAACTTGGCTATGAGACGAGCGCCAATCTGATGGCCGTGTCGAACGTCAAGGAGGTGGAAATTGATACCGTGCTGGCTGCCATCGCCCCGACGCACGCACAGGTGATGTGCATTGTCGATAGTTTTGGGCACATGTACCGCGAACAGATCGACCATCTCTACAATAAATACTCCACAGCGCTTGCGGATAGCGGCAAGGAGATTGGCATTCACGCGCACAACAACATGCAACTTGCGTTTGCCAATACGATCGAAGCGATTATTTTGGGCGCGAACCGAGTTGACGCGACGATGGGCGGCCTGGGCCGCGGAGCGGGCAATTGTCCGATGGAATTGCTGTTGGGATTTCTGCGCAACCCGAAGTTCCGGCTGCGGCCGGTGATACGGTTATTGCAAGACCACATTGAACCATTAAGGGCCACCGTTGAGTGGGGGCCGCTGGTGCCGTACAACATCACCGGACAGATGAATCTCCATCCGCGGGCCGCGATGCAGTTCCGAGCCAGCAAAGAAAAGGACGATTACATCAAGTTTTACGATCAGGTGGTCGCGGATATTTGAGAACTCGGAGCCGGGAGCACGGAGCATGGAGAAATGGCAACTGACATCTTTTTCGTGCTCGTCGTCCTGACAGACAAGTTTTCTCGTCTTTTGAACTGAGAGTTTTTGGCTGGTAAGTCGGAAAACTCCCCTAGAAAATCTGGTCGGGGGGGAGTAACTTGCTGGATATCGCACCCTTCGTTAGCGCGGGTGCTGCGGAGGGTTTGCGACGGAGCGAGCAGCGCGCGATCGCTGCTGAGGAAGCCCGTCATGAACATTCTTCTCGTCTCTCCGCAAACTCCGATGACGTTCTGGAGTTTGAAGCATGCCGTGCGTTTCGTTGCGCGCAAGGCCGCTTTTCCGCCGTTAGGTCTGCTAACGGTAGCCGCCATGTTGCCGAGATCGTGGAATCTGCGCGTGGTGGACATGGATGTCACGCGGCTGCGCGATGCCGATTTGCGTTGGGCGGACTACGTTATGATTGGGGGCATGATCGTTCACAAGCAATCGATTGATGAGGAAATCATACCGTGGTGCCAGCGTCTTGGGCGGACGATCATTGGAGGTGGCCCACTCTTTACGACCGGCTACGAGGAGTACGCAGGCAAAGTGCACGCCGTTTGTGGCGAGTGTGAAGAGGTCATCGACGACGTGGTACGCGATATGGAGCTGGGTGAACTGAAGCAGCGTTACG
>DASZZA010000908.1:0-2569 GCA_035545135.1 Lacipirellulaceae bacterium
TTTATCGGACAGAACTCGCTTCTTTCAAAAGGGTGGGGGAGACTTGCGGAAAAGCCTCTGGTGCCCTGGCCGGAATCAATACTTGGTCTATCGTATTGGTATCATGAATTATTGCTGTGCATTTTTGAGAATACCAACAATAATACCAACAAAAGCGCGGCAATTGCTGTTCGCCCGTACCGATGAGTTGCTTGTTCGCCGTCCATGTGCGGCGTGCCGTATCATCCCGGACCCAGGGCAAAATCGAGCCCTGGCATCAGACCGAGCCGCATCCGGCTGATCTCGAACGACAGATCGGCGCCTTCGTCGAGCACTACAATCACGCCCGCTACCACGATAGCATCGACAATGTTACACCTGCCGACGTTTACTTCGGCAGATCTGAGACGATCCTTGCCGAACCCAAACGTATCAAGCTCGCCACTATCGCAAACCCGCCGCTTGCAGCGCCGACTGCAGGCCGCTTAAACTCTAACCCCCTCTGAACCAGAGCACTCGTCGCGAAACGCCTGATCAGTCTCGAATTGTCTGACGACGGACAAGCGGCACCTGGCAGGAGGCAACGTTGCCCGCAAAACCAGTCTGTTTCGGAGCGCTTCGAGCGCGCCCGCCGATTTGGACTCCATACAGGCGCGCTGCGTGTGAATAGCTGCTTATGAGGCCGGACACGCGAAAGAGCCTAACCACATGCGCGAGCCCGAAGACAAGCCTCTTGCATTCCATGCGGCGTCCACACGCGAAACAACACGTATTTTCACTTTTGGGTCGGATCGCAGATCGTGGGCCAACGGCCGCCGGTGCAATCCGAGGGCTGGCGTTAACGATCCCTCACGATCTCCAGCCCCGCGCGGCATCGTTTAAAGTTTACTATAATTTGCTGAGCTACCGCTTCCAAGAAAATGGATCGGGGGAGAATATGAGCAAGCGGGCCAAGCGTAGAAAGACAAAGACGATAGCACTTCCCGTAGCAGGCAGAGTTGCAATTGGCGCCATGGCCGTCGCCGCATTGGCCTACAGTTTGCTGTCGCGGCCTGCGAGCATTCAACCGATACGGAAGCCGTCCGCACACCAGGTGCAGGCACTGTCAACTCCAGCTCATGTATCAACTCCGGTCCATGTAGCGTCAGCTCCAGCTGTGATCTCGGTCCCAGCGCCTTCGGTCGGAACACCAAAAACGGCTGACGCTCCCGGTAGACTTGTTCGGCAGGTGGTTGACTACGTGAGTCATCAGGCGCCAGGCACCGTCATCATCGACACCAAAAACACATTCCTTTATCTCGTTCTGAACGAGGGGCAAGCGATGCGGTACGGCATTGGTGTTGGCCGCAAAGGTTTCACATGGTCCGGCGAACAGACTGTGGCCCGCAAAACTGAATGGCCGGACTGGCGTCCACCTACAGAGATGCTGTCGCGTCAACCTTATCTGCCGCGGTTTATGGCAGGCGGTCCCGGCAATCCACTCGGCGCTAGGGCGATGTATCTGGGCGATACCGAATATAGAATTCACGGCACCAACAAGCCCGATACAATTGGCAAGCAGGTTTCGTCGGGCTGTATCCGATTGACTAATGAGGATGTCATGGATCTTTATAACCGGGTGAACGTCGGGGCGAAAGTGATCGTGCTTCCGGCAACCCCTGCCCGTCGACCATCGCAGGTAACCCCGCCCGACGCCGCCTTCCGATCGGACCCGGCTTTGCCGTCAAACCGGTCCTCGGCAAAAAAAGCGCAGGTGCCGTCATCTCGACCAATGATGGCCGAGGCGCAACCATCTAGTTCTAGATGCTGACTACGACAAGCAGACATTCAGGCGCCAGTTTTGATTCAGAGAGCGCCGCCGACCTTCCTTATTAGCGAAAAGGTAGTAGCCCACCATGCTTCCTGACGCCGTCTTGCATACGCCTTCGAGCCACCTGCGCGCGTGGGCGCTTTGGATTTCAGCGTTGCGAGCTGGGGTTGATCTCTGCCAGCTTCGCGCTCTCGGCTAATTGAATGCGGGGCTTCGCACGCTTCCCTCCGGCAGGCAAAGTCATGCAGCGTTCGCGCCTGATAATGCCTTGAGGACCGGCGCCGTTTTCTTGCCGGCCGCCCTTCCGCAGCACCGTGACGAGCCTCGCGCCGGTCCAGACTTCAACGTGCTTACCGCTCACTGCGGCAGGCTAGCCGCGTGGCATGCCGCAATCCTCTTCGAGACCTCCCGCGCAGGAACTAATTGGACGGCCTGCCGGTTGGATTTCGGCTTTTGAGGAGCGTCATGTCAAAGAGCGATACTTTACGGTATGGGCCGCCGGGAGAGGGCGCCGTTCATCTCTGCGTTGATATGCAGAGGATATTTGCCGAAGACACCGAATGGAAGATGCCCTGGCTTGAGCGAGTCCTGCCGAATATCGTCGCAATCACGAGCGCTCGTCCGGAGAGAACCATTTTCACCCGCTTCATTCCCGCGGAGAAGCGCGGGCACGGCGTCGGGATGTGGCGCCATTATTATGATCGCTGGTCCTCGATGACCATCAACCAGATCGGGCCGGACATGGTCGGACTGGTTCCGGACCTCGCCGCCTTCGTCCCT
>DASZZA010000909.1:0-2491 GCA_035545135.1 Lacipirellulaceae bacterium
AGTAGTCGGCGATAGCGATCGAGCATTTCTACTTGTTCGTCCGTAACATCGATGTGATGTGTGCAAAGCAGCTCCTTCAATGCATCGGTCTGCGGCGGAAATTGGGCGGCTGGCATCTCCACGATAGTTGACCCCGACAAAACTGCGACGATAATCCGGGCATTGTAGGTGCCGCGAGGCGGACGGCACAATAAGTGCAATGGTAAGTCCAATGGTGAGGCGCCTGCCGAGACGTAGGTTAAAGAGCCGTACATGATGGCCAATTCGACTTCAAATTCATTCATCACACTGCCGCGCGATTCGAATCAGGCTCGCGGCATTGGGCAGTACGCGATCGATATGATTGAAGGCCGCCATCCGGGCCCGAGCGACGCCGTTCTTAGAAGGGTCGAACAGTTTCATCTCGACAGTGTTGCGTGCGGCGTAAGCGCTTTGGCGGCGGGTGCGAACGCCCCCACGATTTTGCGGCAGGAAGCGTTGGAGTACCCGCTAGCGCGGGAGCGCGGCGGCGTACCGACGTTTGGCAGCGCAACTCTCGTTGCACCGGAAAAGGCGGTGCTCGCCTGCTCGTCGGCGGTGCGCGAATGGGATTCCAACGGCACCAACTTCGGCTACAACCCACAGCGCGGCGCCACGGCCGGTGAATTCGGGCACAACGATTATTACCCGGTGGCCGTCGCCGCGGCCCAGATCGCGGGCATGAATGGTCGGCAAACGTTGGCGGCGATGGTCGCGCTCGACGAAATCCGCGGGCGGCTGGCCGAAGTGTTCGCGCTTAAGAACCACAAGATCGATCACGTTGTGCACGGTGCGATTGCGTCGGCGGCTGTGTACGGCGCGGTGTTAGGCGCGAGTGTGGACCAAATTGAGTCGGCGATCGGGCTGGTCGTGGCCCATTACATTCCGTTTCGCGCCATTCGGCACGGGCATCAACTCTCCGATTCCAAAGGCGCGTCGGCTGCGATAAGCGGGGAGGTGGCCGTACTGAGCATGCGGCGAGCGATGCGGGGCTTCGTCGGCCCGGCCGATATTATTCGCAACTCGCAAGCGATCTTCTGCCTGTTCGAACCGCCGGGGCAAGCGGACGTCAGCCCGTTCGATCTAACGCTTGCGACCGGTGGCGATGACTTTGCCGTGATGGGGATGCACTTCAAGTTGGGACTTTACGAGCACCAATCGGCCGGCGCCATTCAAGGCGTCGTCAACCTTATCGCGGCCAGCCCACGGCTGCTCGACGATCCGGACCAGCTGCAGGGCGTGAGGATTTTGATCTACGAGCCTGCATTTAGCATTATCGGCGACCCGGCGAAGCGCGATCCGCGAACTCGGCAGAGCGCTGACCACTCGATGGTGTACATTATCGCGACGCTGTTGCGGAAGGCGTACGAAGCACGCCGCGCCGGCTGGGACGGCCAAAACGGCTGGCAGCGATTGATGCTCATGCCGGCCGATTATGCGGAGGACGATTCGGCGTTGTTTCATCCGCTAACACGGCGACTGATGAGCCAAATTGATTTGCGGCACGGCGGTCCCGAGTTCGACCGCCGTTATCCCGACGGCATCCCGACCACGGTGGAGCTTTCGCACGCGGAACTCGGTCAACATTCAAGTGGCATGGTAATGTACCCGCAGGGGCATGCCCGTGCCGATGCAAGTAGCCTTGCACCATTACTGGCGCACAAATGCCAATTGCTAGCTGGCGCTGCCGTCGGCGGCGTCGATGCGCTGGTGGACCGATTTTCTAACTTGGCTCGAAAGTCGCCTGATCACATCGCGAAACTCTACGGTTTTCAAATCCGTGGACTCGAGTAACGAAGTCTTCCGTGGCGCGCGAGTTCAAAGTTCGTCGATCCCCATATTTCGGACGCGACCTTGCTCGATTGCATCTCGCACCCTATTCGCAATGGGCGAAAGTTCTTCCTGTGAATTGGTAAACGCCGATTTCCATTTGGCGTCGTCGGCGAGCTCTTCGAGAATGAGAGCTGCCATTGCGTCCTGCTCAGACGCCGGCAACTTCTGAAGTTCCGCAATTGCCTGTTATAGTAATTGCGTCATTTTATGCCCCGCCCTTGGTCCAATCGCGCCGGCCGCGGGAGCTGGGGATGTTCATCGCTTTGCGGTACTTAGTGACGGTGCGGCGGGCCACGTCAATGCCCTCTTTCGCCAGCTCTTCGACGATCGCATCGTCCGAGAGCGGCTTGGTCTTGTCTTCGTTGTCGACGATTTCTTGAAGTTTAATTCGCACGCGGTCCCAGGCTACTTCTTCACCGTCGGCGGTCGTTGTACCGCCGACGAAGAAACGCTTCAGCGGAAAGATACCGCGCGGCGTTTGAATCCATTTATCGTCGACCGCCCGGCTGACAGTAGTAACGTGCACGCCCACTTTGTCGGCAATTTGCTGCATCTTGAGCGGCTCGATATGGTCCGGGCCGTCATCGAGGAACTTCGTCTGGTGATCGACGATTGCCTGCGATACGCGCGTCAGCGTGCT